>CAZTCY010000015.1:0-42655 GCA_964612715.1 uncultured Nitrosomonas sp.
ATGGACAACATGTTGATCCCAGAGCTTGTCGTATAACGTTTTTTGCATCAGTATCTGATTATCGGTATTCATCAATGAAGCTTCGCATTATCACATAAAGTAAGGTTGCTAAACAATTATCGCCTTTATTTGACTCTAAGATTGTCGTGGGAACAATTTTGTTCAGTACGTTTACTGATCGGTTTAGTGATGGTGATAATGCATCATCGTAGCTCTTTCGATCGGATTCATGATTAACAGGCTGTTGAAAAATGTGTTCGAGGCAGCCGATGCAAGGCAAAAACAGGTGACGCAAGCAAAGCGCAGCAAACAGCCATGAGGCTGACCCGCAGGGCGAGGCATTAGCGCCGAGTAAAAAGCGGAGTTTATACCCGATAAATGAGCATTTTGAGCCTGTTTCTAACGCCGCAGCGGCAACGCAGATCGTTTTTCAACGTCTGTTAAGCCTGAATTCCTTTCCTGTTCGGTGTAATAGACTGTTTAGGACGTGAAGGCTTCCGCGCTTTGGATTGTTGCCGCCGGTAAATAATAATACTGGCAAGAATACCGCCGCTCACCACCGTGATCAGCAGAATGTTGCCTTCAGCGAACGTTTCCAGGACGGGATCAAAAAGCAACAGCAATAATCCGGTAATCAGTGCTGGAATCACGGTGGCAAACAGCCCCAGAACGAGGTAATTTTTTTGTCGATCGCTTACTCCGCAGGTACGGCAAAAAACTGTTCCAAGCGCAATCGACAGCGCGGTCAGAATGATCACCAACACCCAGAAATAAACGCGGTTCTCGCACACAAACCGGTCGATCAGAGAATCCGGCTGGCCATTTCTTGATTCATGCTGAAAATGCCTGACCAGGCAACCGGTAATCGATTTCAGATCCTCGCAGCGCCCCGATATTTCAGCAGGTAAAACAGGTTCATCAAACGGCATCGGCCAGAATCCTGTGCCACCGAAATTATCCTTAAAATAAACGATATCATCTTCCAACTGTTCCCAATCGCGGCCGCCAAATTCAATCACCGGGATAATATTCTTCAGCAGCAGGCTGCGCAACATACCATATAAACCACTGTTTTCAACTTCCAGCCGAAGCTGCTTTTTGGCCTTGGTGGTCGGTTCTTCAAGGAATACCAGAATTTTGGCCTTTAAATCATCACGATCCATCTGTTGATAGGATGTTGGCGCATCGTTGGGCTGTATGCCCGAAATTCGCTCAAGCAGATTGAAGTGCCGGTAGATTCCTTTGCCGAAATCCGATTGCGGTACCAGGATGTTAATAGCATAATCATCACTTACGGCGGCCAGCCGCGTGTTGAGATTGTCATAAAAGTGATTGAACAGATCAACAGACACCGCATCCTGCGGATAACCGCGAAAATCGATAGTGACACCGTCGCCTTGCGTGGGTACTGATATCAGTCCAAAAGTCCACTTGGCCAGATCGGGATCCAGTGGCTGAGTTAACAGCGCATAGATTTCATCGGCCAGTGTTGCCAGAATGTTGGCTTTCTGGTTGGAATCGAACAACTTCCAGGTTTTTTCCCAGTAGGATCGATCTTTATGGATAACCCAGTCGATTTTACTGGTGTGTTTGCGCGCAGTTTCGACAAATGGACTTTTCTTGAGAAACCATGCCAAGTCAAACGTATTATGCGGATCGTTTGCGTGGACAAGATAACCGTCTTTCCCGAATGAAAGACCATAATAAGCAACGCGGGACAGAACGCTGAAATTGATGGTCTGCTTTTCACTGCCTGCCAGCCAGAATGGATAGAATCCGTAAACCGTTCCGGACAGCTTATCCAGTACGCATCCGCAACCTTTACTGCTCCATTTAATTACCGCGGCAGCGTTAAAATCGCTTTTCTTCCGGTAAAGCAGGTCGATAGCGGGCAGGACAACGTGATCATAAAGGTTTTTCGCAAAAGCAAAGACTTCCTGCTGATCTTTTGCACTGCATGTTCTTTGACCCTGACGCAGCGCATTGATCAGTTCAAGATGTTTGCGGACATCCGGCATGCCATGATATTCCTGGTTATTCAGCAGATCCGTTTCCAGTGCCAGAAACGCTTCATCGCTAAAACTGAGACTCAGAACATACTGATTATGGAACTGCGCGGTACTGCATACGCCTGTCGCGGCAAAAATTCCGGCCTGAGCGGCTTTGTCAAACAAGGTATGATGCGGATAGGCGATACCGTCAAGCGCGCGTTCCAATAGCTCGACAAGCGTTTTGTGCAGTGAAGGCATGAACGGATCGCTCACCATGGCCTGATTGATGAATGCGATAAATTCGGTTGTCAGAACATACGGTTTATTGAAGTAAAACTTCTTTATCGCAGGTGATAGTCTTTCAAGAAACTTCGGGTACGCCTGAAATACTTCCGCAAGCGATGCTTCGAGCAATGAAAAATTATCAAACGGTTTGTTTTCAAGTTTTGACAACGCCGCGATAATTTGTGCCCGGCTTTGCAGCACAGCGAAATCTTCCGCCGACAGTTGATAATAATACAACGGCGATGCCGAATAATCGTCGGTTATCGCGCTATAGTGCGGTTCTACCAGCGACCGGTAGCGATAAACCAGATCCAGTAATTCCTGGTGAGAACCCATGCGCCGGATATCATAATCCAGATCGCGCTGTATACCCGGTTCCTGATCGTTCCAGCGCGCAAAATCGGCGCTTGTGAGTATCCCGGTTTCATCGGGAAACATATCCGCAAATTCAGCAATTTTCTCAAGACGAACAATGAGACTGCCGGCATAATCACCGATCGGCTCGATTTTGAAATCGTGTGCGAAGCGTTGCAGCCAGAACAGGGTTACCGGCCCCATCAAACCGTCAGTCAACGGGTGTTGGCTTAGCCGGATATCCCGTTGCCAGTTCAGGTCATTATGATAAACCGTGGCAAGATCCTGCTGCATGCGCTGTACGACGGACTTATCCAGCCGTTCAAACCGGGACCTGTCCAGCAGGCGATTGAAATGCCGGTCATAATCGGTCTGGTAGTACACATCATGATAACTATCGTAGGCATAGGTTAAGGAAATATTCAGGCTTGCAGCCATGACAAGCCAGAGAAACACGGCATTCCTCAATTGCTGCTTCATTGCGTCCGCCCTTCTTTGATCAGTTCCCGTGTAATACCCTTCACAAGATCGCTGTGCACAATTTCTTCGCGTCCCATCCGCACCGCCTGAATTGCCGCATAGCGTACGGCATTGGTTATGGCGCCACCGGATAAGGCATATTTTTCCGACAGTAGGGTCAGGTCCACATCAGCCGATAACAGCATGGCATTACTGAACATGCCTTGCCACAATTTTAGACGCTGTTCCTGATCCGGCAGGGAAAAGTGTACGGAAGATTGAAAACGGCGGGCAAATGCATTGTCAATATTTGCTTTCAGATTGGTTGCGAGAATCACAACCCCGGGATAATCTTCAATACGTTGCAACAAATACGCGATTTCCTGGTTGGCATAACGGTCATGCGCACTGCTGGTCTGTGTGCGCTTGCCAAACAATGCATCCGCTTCATCAAAAAACAGAATCCAGTCTTTGTTGGCAGCCTGATCAAATACACTGGCGAGATTTTTTTCAGTCTCACCGATATATTTGGAGACTACCATGGAGAGATCGATCCGATAGACATCGGATTGGGTTATGGCGCCGATAATAGTCGCCGTCAGTGTTTTTCCGGTACCCGGAGGGCCGTAGAACAATACACGATAACCCGGTTTGATGTTTTTAGCCAGCGCCCACTGTTGCATGATCTTTGTCGAATGCCGCAGCCAGGCAATGATATTGTCAATTTCATCCAGAACTTCAGCGCTGAGTACCAGATCATTGTGCGTCAACGTTGTTGTGATATGCTTGGCCGGGAAATGCGCATCAAAATCCGGTTTCTGGCTTTTGCCGGTGGTCATGCGTCCCAGGTAATCCGTAGTGATCATCAGTGCAGCACTTAAAAAAGGCTCGCCGGATGAGGCATGCTCCACTTTGATAATGCCGCGTTTCGACAAATAATAGTCCTCCTGAAACAATCGCATCACCTGAAAACGCCTTGCCAGATCGTTTCCCGCGAGGATAAAAACAGCGGTTTCGCATGTCGGTAAAAAACCGCTGTGCTGCTTACCCTTCCACCCGCCAAATTCGGTAAAGCCGCGTGCAAGATCCTTGTTATTCAAAAGAAAAGAATCCAGAGCATGGGGCTGCAAATGCGGCAGTAATGCCAGGATAATGATCAGACGCTCATCAAATCCCATATCGAATTCACGCACAATACGCGCAAATTCGGATTGGTCATGCATCAGATCGGGCGGAGGCACGGCATCGATGTCCTCGTCCCCGGTATCGCGTCCAAAATGACGATCAAACCGTATCTTAAGTACAGCCGTAAACCATGCAATTTCAGTGTTCAGCGCGGCGGCATTAACATTTTCCCCGGGCATGGATAAATCCAATTGTTTTTTAGCGCCAAGTGACATGAATTGCGCGCTCCATCCAGCGGTGTTTAATGACTGAGAAACTCCAGGGCAAATTGTCGAGCAGCATGTCGAACGGCCCCGGCTCGACCGTTAAAAACCAGATTTCTTCCTGCAATATCAGCCGCCCCCTGCGTTGCAGAAATGTTTCCCGCAAACCTGAGATCGACGTATTTCCGATCGTTTTCCAGTTCTGAATCATGCCACGCATTAAGCCTTCAATGGTATCGTGTTCATGCGGACTCAGCATAACCCGGCTTTGAACCGGAATGCCGGGGGACAAACCGCATAAAATTTTGTTCAGCAGCAATTGATATTCCGGGGATTCGTTTTTCGCATTCACCATGAATTGTAGCAAATGTACTGCACGCCCGGCCGCTGTGCGATCGATAAAAACATCCGCATCAATCAGGCCGAGCAGACTGAATAAGCGTGGCAGATATGGCGCCGCCAGCACTTGTCCGGCATTGTCGATATAAAATTCTTCACCGGATGGGTATTCAAAATCCGTCATGACCGGTGAGTCTGCGTATATTTGACCGGAATGGCCATGTTTGCCCGCAAAAAATGCTGGCGCTTCGATTTCTGCGTTACCCGCAACATCCATCCGGATATTCTGACGGCGCAGCAAACCATTTAGCAGATGCTGAAGCACGCGTGTTCCAGGTATTTGTGCCAGCGTATCGATCCAGTGCCGCAGTATTGTACCGAAAGGCTCACTCCCAGCCAGTTCCACGATGAGTGCGTGTAAAAAATCCGCGCCGTCAAAACCGGCAATCCATGATCCGGAGATGGATAGTTTTGTCAAAAAGCCCAGCGCTGCTTCCCAGAGTTTCAGTTTCCAGAATTCGATTCCGGTATCCTGCTGTTTTGCAGCAGAACGCTGCAATACTGCGGATTGCGTCAACAATTGTTCGATCATGGCCGCCGCTGCCGGTGACAGGATAAACGTTATATCCAGCAGGACCGGTTGTGGCAATCCGGCAATGCACTGTGTCCGAAAATGCGGATTCCGAAGACTGCTTACCAGCTGCTCACGAATTGTTGTCAGACGTCTTGTTTGCAGATTTCTCAACAGCAGGTCCGATTCAACGGAACCCGCTTCAGCATTCAAGCGTTCAACTGCGGGTAAGATGCGCTGTAAAACAGCATCAGTACCCGCGTTGGCATACAGCAATTCCGCTTCGCTTTCCGGTTGTCCCGGTATTGGTGCGCTTGCCGTTTGAGCTGGCTGAATGCCAAGTGTAATGGCTTCCAGATCAATTTCCAGACCAGAAAGCAGTTTTGCAAGAATCCGCTGATAATACACCAACTGATTGGAAGCCTTCCGCGCATGGGTTTCCATGGCTTCGACAAACGTGTCGCGATCTTCACCCGCCAATCCGGGATCGTGAATCAGCAGCGCCTGAATGATGGCCTTGGCATCAACACGCGTCAGTCGATCGATACGCAGTCGGCCCGTATCGTACGCTGTTTTTAAGTACTGCCGTTGCCTCTCAAAATCAGTTTCCAGTGCAGTCAGTATCTGTTGTATGTCATGGCGGGCGGGTATTGCCGGATGCACGGATTCCGATACTGATGTTGCTGGTTGTGCCATTGCTGCCGCCACAACAGTTTCAGCGATCAGAGATTGCACAATAGCGCTCCAGTTTTCTTTTTTCCGAAGTTGCGGCGAATCGTTTTCCTTTTCCGGATCCTGCCCGGACTTCAGCAGCATAGCGGTAAATGCTGTGTCGCCTGATAATGGATGGACTAACGCCTGAATAAAAGCTTTAGCATCGAATACATCGCTGTCAGCCTGAGTAGCCAGAAAACGCAGCGCATTTTTCCATATCTGCTGCTTCCAGTCTGTGCTGTTGACACGGTGTTTTTCGGCGGCCGGATGCGCAAAAGCATCCGTTTGCAGCAGCACCTGTTCGAGATACAGTGCTGCATGTGGCGACATCAAATGCACAATATCCAGCAGAACAGATTGCGGCAGCCGTTCAATCAATCGCATGCGAATGGAGACAACCTGCAAAATTTCTGTTAACCCCTGGCGGATAGCATGCACATCCATTGTTTCCGGCGCTTCCTGAAAGTGCCCCGCCGCTGTAGTCATTCCTGCCTGCTTTAAGGACGATAGCACACGCCGGAAAATGACTGTCGGGTATGCTCCGGATAGAATGAACGATTGTCTCTGTTTTTCGTTTACCGGTGGTTTTGTCGATTCCGGGGTATCGGTATCGATGCCGCCGGAGTGCGTAATTTGCCCGGCAATCGACTCCAGGTCGATCAACTGGTCAAATAGCAGATTTTCCAGTATCCGGTAATAGTACGCTGATTGATTACGGGTTTTTTCTGCAAATTGGGTAATGGCTGCGTCCAGTGTGCGGTGGTCTGCCTCGGTCAATTCCGGATTATGGGTCAGTACGGCATACACCAGGTTTCTCAATTCCGGCGCGGACAACTGACCCATGATCCGCTTGTCATTACTGAACACCGTTTGAAGCCGTTGCTTTTGAGCCGCAAAGTCTGTCGCCATACCGGCTGTGATATGCTGTATCTCCTGTCTGGCTTGAACAACCGGATATGCGGACACACCGGGAACTCCGGATTCGAACAGCAGGCTTTTTAAAACCGACAGTATGCGTACAGATCCCTGTTCAGGCATCATCTCCACCCGCTGCAGGGATTCCTGCCATAGTGCTGCAAGCGCCCTATCGTCTTGAACAGCAGACATCACACGGACAAGTGATGTGATGAAATCATGCGCAGACATGATTTCTGCAGGTGCCGAGTCCGAACCGGTGATCTTCCGGCTGGCCAGAATATTCAAGGCATTCCTGTACAATAATTGCCTCAGCCGCTCACTCTCCGCATGCGGGATTGCATTGTTTGCATGCCAGGGATGCGCGGGTTGCGCATCCGGTATTTCAGTCAGCCGCGCGAGTTGTTCAAGAATAACCGCGTTTCCGGGCGACAGCAGATAGACTATGTCGTTCATAGCGTCGGATGACAACCGGTCTGTCAATATTGCGCGTACAGTATCGTTTTGAAGCAGGATGGACAGCTGCTGACGAACGCTATGCATCGTCGTTGCGGCATCGAAATCATGAAAAATCGCATCTGCTCCGCTCCAGCCCGCTTTTCTGACAGCAGACAGTATCCGCTGAACGATAATTGCAATAAAACGTTTTTTTTCCTGAATGGCATCGGAAACATGTGGTTTGATTTCCGCCGGACGGATACGCTCAATCAGCATGTTCAAGACGGTATTTATCCCGGCGCTATTATCCTGTTTGCTTGACAATGCGGTATGCCAGCATTGCAATAGCGCATAACCCTCCAGGTCATGCGACAGGTGATGCACAATTGACGGCATAAACCGGACGCTATCCGATGCAACCTCACTGCTGGACAATGCCGCGCAATAGTTCAGCGTATTGCGCCAAAGCTGTTGTTTCCATTCAACACTATTCGCAGGTTTTCTATGCATGGTATGCCGGTAGAATATTTCAGCGTGTAACAAGAGCTGTTCAAGAAGAACGGCCATCTGTGGTGACAACAAATAAATCATGTCGATCAGGACAGATTCAGGCAATTGAACAAGCCGTTGTTCATCGCGCATTGCATCCCGGAGTATTTCTAAGACGCGTTGCCGGATATCTTTTGAATCAATGGCTTTGAATTCCCCCGGCGCTATATTGATACCGGGCAGACCGGCCTTCTGCAGCGCCTCAACGATGCGGTGGAACAGCGGTATCACATCGGATTGTGCCGAGGTCTGGCTGGTTTCGGCATCACTGGACGCCACAGTGGGTGTTGCCAGTTTCCCGGAACGATGCGTGTCCTGAAGCAGGCTGCCGTTCAATACGTTTTCATCGTGCGGCTGCGATTCCGTTGTTTTGTGCAGTGACTGCCGGACTGCTGCAGGGAGTTCTGACGCGGCCAATGTATCCGGTGCGCCAGTTGCCGGTTCAAACAGCTGTTTCCATAACCATGCTACTGCGGTGTCGCGCTGTTCTGCCGTTAAATGTTTTCCGTAAAAATCTTCGGAGGCTAAACCGGCATAATGCAGACCAGCTTTCTGTAAGGTTTCTGCCATATACTGGAATAACAGCATCACGTCGGACTGCGCCGGGGTCTGGCTGGTTTCGGCATCACGGGACATCACAGCAGATGTTTCCGGTTTCCCGGAATGATGTGTGTTCTGCAGCGGGCTGCCGTTCAATACATTTTCATCGTGCGGCTGCAATGCCGTTGTTTTGTGTAGTGTCTGCCGGGCTGCTGCAGGCAGTTCTGATGCGGCCAATGTATCCGGTGCGCCAGCTGCCGATTCAAGTAGCTGTTGCCATAGCCATGCTACTGCGGTGTCGCGCTGTTCTGCCGTTAAATGTTTTCCGTAAAAATCTTCGGAGGCTAAACCGGCATAATGCAGACCAGCTTTCTGTAAGGTTTCTGCCATATACTGGAATAACAGCATCACGTCGGACTGCGCCGGGGTCTGGCTGGTTTCGGCATCACGGGACATCACAGCAGATGTTTCCGGTTTCCCGGAATGATGTGTGTTCTGCAGCGGGCTGCCGTTCAATACATTTTCATCGTGCGGCTGCAATGCCGTTGTCTTGCGCAATGACTGCCGGACCGCCACCAATATGTCATGCGCGGTGAATGTGTCCGGTGCAGCAAATGCGGCTTCAAAGCAGTATTCCCACAACCTTGTTTCTGCAGCGATCCGTTGCGCTGGCGTTAATGATGTTTTCGGCAACGCAGAATGCACAGATACAAGCCAATGCGATAATTCATCCTGAGGCATTGACAGGCTTGCAGCCAGAATTTTGCCGAGATACTCGTTTGAGTACTGATAGATCAACCGCTGGATTAGCGGTTTCCGGTGAGTCGACGCCATTTGTATTAACAGCGTTCTTAATGCTGTCGCGCCCTGCGTCTCGTACAGTATGCGGTCGATAAGCCGTTCATGCGCGTTTGATTCGGTGATGTTGACATGCCAGGGCATGTTGCCCGACAGCAGAAAATGCCGCAACAAACCCAGATTGAATTGAAGCCGGGTGACATGCTGCGCAACCGGTGTATCTGTAATCCGCGTGTGATGCTGTCCGGATACAGTCTGCGCGACCGATTGCTGCAGGGCATCAACCGGCTGTCTGTTCCACCTGATTTTACTCAGTTCCAGGTCAAGCTTCTCGCGGAATCTTTGAATCATCTGGCCGAAATAATCAGCATCACTGATGTCACCCAAATCAATGGTGATCTGATGGATGTGTAAAACAGTTCCGGCTTCGTCGTTGGCATTCAGTACACTTTCGAGCACAGGTAATAATTCATCGATCACCCATGTGGTTAGCCTGTCTTCATGTATTCCTTCAATCACATCGCAGTCAAAGGAGAGATCCAGCATGACCTCGTCGATAAGATGCGCAGAACGGTTGTCAGAACCAGTAATCACGGGCATCTTCCCGCCTGTGTCTGATTAAAAAAAACCTGATGCCTTCAGCAGCCTGATCCAGCCGCGGATATAATGCAGCATCGCAACCCCGATTCAGTTGCCGCATGCAATCGAGCCAGGATTCATGGCGTTGCTCGAAATCCCGCATCGGTTCGAAATCAAGCCAGAAAAAATCAGCGAACACGTGCGCCGGAAGATTCTGCTGTATCGTTTCTTCGGCAAACTGCCGAAAGGCACTGTCCGAAAAACATGCTGTCCATGCGGGTAAAACGAAACTCACACGATGATGATAAAAGGTACTGTCGGTTTTTTTATCGTCCCATGCTTGAGTATCGCGCGGACGCAACAGAATATGCTCGACGATATGAAAATTTTCGCAGGCTTTGTTCAATTCATTCAACGCACTGTGAAACTGATGTGCATAAACCGCCGCACGATGGAAAGTTGTCTCTTTTGACAAAACCCATAATCGGGCGTCGTGTTCGGATTTAAAGCATACCTGTGTTGCATTACGCCCTGCCCTGACAAGACGATAATTTTCCAGTTTAATGCCTTCCCTGAATATCGTATAGCTGAAGACAGGCAATCGTGACGGCAATGTTCTTACGGCAGATTGGCTTGCGGTAAACCCCGGAATATCCGGAACAGCTTCGCTTTGTGTTTCTTCGGCCAGAAATTGAATTTTCCCGGCTAAAGTCTGGTCCGCAACGAGATTGCTTTTTCTCCGGATCAGCACATCCGTTATGCATGGCGGTTTATGCGCAACGTCAAGGCCCAGTAAATAGCCGATTTTCACATACAATCCGGACCGGCCGGCTCCATGATCCGCACACTGCGGCTGTGTACGGGGTCTGAGATAGTCAAAGCCTGCACCCCTGTTTCGGCTGATTTCCCGCATGTTCCGCAAATAACCGGCCTTGATTTCGATGATCCAGTCTTGCATATCCGCATGCCGGTAATAATTAAAGCGGAATAATTTCTGCTGTTCGATTTTTTTACCGTATAACGCCAGCAGTATATCCAGAATACGGTTTTTCCGTTCGCCGGCATGGTCATATTGACCCAGTACATCATCAATCGCCGATGGCAGGCTGATATCGCTTCCGGCATACAGTGATTCAATCGCCGGAATTTTTGTATCGTCCAGATACTGTGAAAAATAGGTTTTTCCTGCTTCAGGATGTACGGAAAACACCTCGGGGATGGCTTGCAGGCCTTGCAGATAATTGGCCATCAGCTGTTCAAAAAGATAGAGATAAGCTTTTAATTGTTTGGCCTTGGCATGGACTTCCGCCGGCATCGACCCCGGAACACCCTGCCGGTTAATACCATAAATAGCGGGAAAGTGATTCTGAATTGAATAGTAGTCGTTGATATCCCGCTGCCGGCCGTTCGGCGGCACGATGAATTGTTCGAAAGGCTGCGCATGACTCCTGTACGCATGATATTCAAAAACCAGCTTTTTCAATTCATGCTGAAACTCGTCGGCAAAAAATACATGCAGGTTATTTTCGGCGGTTTCAGTAGCGCCATTACCGGCTGCATTGCTCTGTTCGGGATTGAACGGCGGCATTAAATGTAATGTATGCATCCTGTTTTCAGCCTGTGATACTTGCAGGTCAGGAAACCGGTTCTTCTGCAATTGATAATTCAGGCTTTCATAGGATTCTCCGTGTGCATCGACTATTTTCAGATTCAGGATTTGCCTGACACCATTGATTTGCCGGATCAGTGATGTCAATTCCATAACCGTGACACTGCTGCGCGGTGTTTCAAGCGCAGTTTCCCGGATATAACCGTGTTGTGTCAGCGGCCCTGAAAAAATCTGTGCGTAGTCCTTTGACACGCTCAATATCGTCGCATAATGATCAACGTGCACATTGGATGAAATATAACGCGAGCATTTAAAGAAAATCTCCGCACATACTTTCGCAGGATTATGAAGCGGATCGATTTCTATCTCTCCCGCGAGAAAATAAGGTACGGTTTCGATGATGCGTACGCTGTGAATATCCTCGCAAAGACCGCGATTACGTGAAAAAACGCTGAGAATTCTTCTTTTGATCGATTCCGTCTTAAATGACGACAGACGCTTTCTGATGATGTCCAAATCACGGGAACTGTCTGTTATGAAATAATTTGTCCGGGTTATTGCAACACGCAGGACGGGTAAACTGCGATCCAGCGACAATGTAAGCTCATCAAGCTTTTGCAATGGAACATCCAGAGCGGCAGCGGCCTGTCCAAATCCTCTGACAGCAGCCGATCGATGGAAAAATGACTGTTTTTTTTCCAGCATCTGAACAAGCTGACTGATTTCCACCGCATCATAGCCCTGGCGTTTCAGCAGATCCGGAATAGTCCGGAATTCGCGTGCCAGACTGGAAAGTCCGTTCAACTGGTTTTCCAGCTGTTGCAAACACACACTGGATTTTTCAAGTGAGGATTGCATCTGCGCAGCTTGTTTCAACTGTTGTTTCTGACCCGACCGGAGAATACGGCCGAGCCATCTTTTCAAGGCGTTGCGCCGTATCTGCATGTTGTCGGCAATGTGCGCCATCACGCTGCGTAAATGATTAATGCTCTCGAGCAACAGATCGATCCGTGCGGTAACCTGGGTCAGCGCTTCAGGATCAGATGCGGGTGCGTGATATGCTTGAAACAGAATGGGATCGGTCTTCACATAGACCATGTACAGGCTGTTTGTTTCATGCCGCCCGGAGGGGGCGGATACGAACCGGATCTGATCAATTTCCGGTATGGCATCGTACATTATCTTTTCATAATCGGCGCCTGTTACCGCGGAACTCGGCAATATTTCATGCGGTGAATACAGACCCAGTTTTTCATAATCAATCCGCGCCTGATCACCGGTAAGATAATCCTGTACGGGAAAACCGGAACGATATGAAAGGTCGGTCAGGGCGAAACAGAGCAGTTCAAGAATTGTGACGCCTGGATCATGCAGATTATAGTCAGTCCAGTGATCTCCACATAAATCCTGAACCAGGGTAATGGCATCCTTTCTGAGCGCGGCAAAATCCAGCGCATCCGGATCATCTTGAATACGGCTGATGCGCTCAGTGATCGGCATGGTTTTTTTGCAAGCGGTCTTGGGTATGATTATCTTCAGTTTGAAGAGTCCGCTGTCGGTCTAAATGGTTCAGCAGATGATGAACATGCTCATAGGGTAATCGTCCCAGTGCCTTCATGGATAACGCCAGTTCCTGCTCGGTGAATTCGAACGGTTTACGCAGCGTATGATCACCTGCATCCAAGAAATGGAGATGTGCCTGATGATTCAGCTTGCCGATCAGTTCAAAAACCGTTTTGAATGGGCATTCGGCCAGCGCGGTTAATAACAGGCTGCCTTCTTCAAGATTTAACTCTATGGATAATATCCGGTCCGTTATCATCCGCCGACGTTATTTTTTTGTTATGGCTGTGGACACGGAAATATTGTCCGGTTTTATCTCGCTTTCATACATCACCGCATCTTCCCAAAGCCGGGTTAAATGATATCGAACCCAGATGTCATTGCCGTAAGATATGCCGGTTCGCAATTGCAAGACATATTTAAAATTATCGCTTTCCGCGGCAACGGTCTGCCAGCGTAATTCAAGCTGGTTGCACTTGGCGCCATAATGCGCTTGATGGTAACTGATATGGTTCTTCGCATGATAAGTGCTCAATGCAAACGCATGCATCAGTGCATATTTGCCGTCTGCATCGCGCCCGCCGACACCGGCTACAATTTCAAACGCCTGGCAACCCGTCAATACGCCGGTTATATCGTACCATTGGCCATCTGCAGGTACGGCAAATTCATCCTTTTTGCCGATTCTGCCATGCGATGCGATTGTTCCCGCAACATCCAGTTCATACTGCGGCTGGATTTTATTAATTCCGACACCGGTGCGTCCGGACGACGCCGTATCATCGGTTTGCCCAATACGGCTTAACGTCAGGACATTGGGATTGAAACGATTGCCGAATGTCAGGTTTGCGGTTTTTTTATCAAGACTGACAAACCACAGGGGACTGAGCGTTTCCATCTTCTGATAAAAGCTCATCAACTTCCCGTCACCCAACTGAAAAATACGCAAACCATCTTTTATAGTTTTTTCGAAGCCGTCGTCGATCAGGTTGAGCGTTGAGTCAATCAAATCGGCAAATGCGGTTTCTGTCGGCATACTGCCATTCTTGAATTTGGCTTCCAGTGTTTTTCTATTGTGTTTCGCCATGATTCAATAAACTATGCCACATGTTATAAACGAGACATCACTGGAAATATTTCCGGATAAACAGGCGCAACGTCCCGCCTTGCAGGCGTTGTTGCATTCACTCTAGCTGTAATTGTAAAAACACTTAATATGCCGTTATCCATATCCGGGTTTCTATGCGTGCTGACATCGCGCCGCATTTCATCATACCGCGAGGCATATATTAACAGAAGGTAGACCAACAGGGACAATGTTGATGGACGCAAATGCATGAATAACCGGGTCATCCGGAAACAAATACATCTCATGCGCCAGCCCGGACTAACGCGGGTCAGCAACAATGAATGTAGAACCGATTTCCAACTTGCCAATACCGGTTATCTCCGGTTCAATCATGTCAAAACTGTCGTCCACTTCGATAAAATGCTGGCGTATAGGCACCGCGATACTCCAAGGATATTTAGGCGTAACTTCACAGAAGTCAGCGCTCGACCGGGCTTCTGCGGCACTGTCGGTCAGATCAAACAGCGCGTTTCCTTTCGGTGTGATGCGAATGATGGAAAAATGTGTGACCCGGTCGATAAAATCAAGCTGCTGGATATAGGACTGCACGTCCTGTCTGCTGATTCTCCAGCCGAAATGTGTCGTATAGCCTTCGGCATCATGCCACGGAGACAGATACGCGGAAATGGCCTCATTCAGTCTTCCAATAAGCATGCCTGTTGCGCGGTTATTTTTTAGCTTGACAGTACACCGTATCTGTATGGTCTCATACACCGGATTGACAAAATGAAGTGAAACAAACGGCGGTATATATTGTTTGATAAAATCCCTGACTTCACTGATCAGATGACCACTGACCCATAGCTGTCTGTCGTGTAACATCTGCTTGTCCGGGAAAGGTAATAACACGATAGTCACATGACCGGGGCATATCCACGATGAACAGCGTTGTGCGCGTGCGCCGTATCCGGGCATCAGATTCGCAAAGCATTTGACCTTATAGATCTGCGGAAAATACGTCAGGATCATTTGCTCATAGTCCTCAGGCAACAAGGTACGGTTCTTATGACGCAAACGCTCACTCATGCGCGTGCGCATCACCATTTTGTCCTCAGCCGATTTTCCACCCGCTGAAGCCTGAATCTGAAGGACCTGATCCAGTCCGGGAATCGAAATTTTGGCCTGTTTAATACTCCCGGCCGGCAGCGGCGTGAATAGCACACGATGATTATCGCCATTTTCAACGTTATTGACTGATCGGACTACCCGGATTCCCTGCGCATAAATGGCATAAAGACTGCAGAATTTCTCAAGATCGTAATCGGCGGACACGCGCAGCCAGTAGAGATCATCCGGCATAACCGTATTATTCAGGTCAATGTCTGGCGGAACATCGAGCGTTACAATGCCGGACGTCATGAACCGCTGAGTGGAATCCGAAATAATATGCCGGGCTGCAAGCGGAACCCACTGATTGGACGACAAATAGAACCAGTGTAATTGTTGTCCGGCCATATTTTCCGAAGGCAGTGCATTTTCACGCAGATAAAAATACAGCGACAATTCTCCACCTGATTCGAATCCGCTGAGTCCTATCAACAGATTGCCGGAAAAATGATAGCGTGGCAGCAGTGCAGTAGCCACGCCGGAATTCATGGCCGCATCTTCCCATCCCATCGGATGAAGATGAATGAGTTGATCCTGGTAAGCCTTGGGGATGTTGTTTTCCAATTTCTGCCCCGGTATTCTGGCCGCAGCCCGGTAATTCACATGAATCGCGTCAATGAGCGGCGTATAAGGCGCGTGAGGTTCCTGTTTAACTTTCTTGACTATCCGCTGTCTTGCGTTGTGCATCAGCATCTGTGCCAGGATCTGCGGATATTTTTTATGTCCGAAAGCATCGGCCGGTTCTGTTAAGGTGAATTTAAAAAAACCGTTTCTGCTGGCGGGTATATAACCGGTTTCCGTTACCGATTGCCCGTAATCCGATACATTCCAATACGGTAACAGTACGTCGCACGACAGCTGGCAGACTTCACTCAAGGTATCAACGGTCTGGCTGGTGTTTTTGATCTGAAACAGCGTATCCACAGCGGCCGGTTCTGCGTGTTCCGGGAACCATTTGTTTCCCGCCATGACGGACTTGCTGATCTTGAAATCGGTATGATCATGCGGACCGTCGTAACCCTGATAGTATGATTTGAACCCGCCGATACCGGTAGGCAATCCACTCCATTGAATGTCAACACTCAGATGTGTCAGTTGTTTTACGGTTGCCTCCTGACATCCGACCAGAAAGTACGCACCCACCTCGGGCAATGGGCCGAAAGGATTGAACGCTGTCTCGGCGGACAACTGCCCCAACTGATTATGCAGCATCAACGTGCGGTGCCCGGAGACAGAAACATCGATCCTGATCCATTCCAGCAGCAGTTTCTCCAGCATGCCGTAGGGATACAGGTAACCACGGGGGTTCAATGTAAATTGAATCACAGGCAATTGCGTTTCAAACCACTCGCCGTGAACCGGGCCGGAATATGCAATAACTGCCGGTGCATCCGGCGGCAGTGTGAAAGTAATCTTCAGACAGTTCTCATCCAGTCTGTCGTCTACCCCCGAATACGCCGGATCATATTCGGTCACATTCATCCAGCCATTTTCAGCAGAAATACTTATGATGAAAAGGTTACTGAAAACCTTATAGAAAATATCCTGTTCTTCTTCCCTGGAGAAATCCGTACTGCTGTCGTTATCATGCGGTGATTTCAACGCTGCGGCAATTTCCTGAATCCAGTGATTGAGCGTTTTGTGTTCCGCTGGCAGATCAGAATCGACAAATTTCAGCGTGACATCAATGTTTCGATTGCCCTCTTTAAGCAGCAGATTTTTGCTGGCCAGCGCAAAACCGATACGTGCATGACCGACGGAAACAGAATCTGCCTCGGTATCCTTGAGGGCGCCAAAAACCGGATAAGCCCACGGATTATCGGTGTCTTCGGTGAGTATCGGCAGGCTGTCCAACCGGCATTCGGTAACAAGCTGTCTGCGTTCTTTTCCCGAATCGTCGGGTAAAGCTGTTTCTTCAAGCAGCGCATTTTCGGGAGAATTTAACGGATCGCGATTGAAAAACAGCGTGTGAACCGCATCAACCGTTGCGCCGTGAACCAGCGTATTTTCTTCGCTGATATAAATCAGCTCGTGCTGACTGCCTTTCTGGCGCGCCGAAAAAGCGGTTCCCCCGGGAATCAGTACACGCTGTTTTTTATTATTCAGGCGGGCAACCAGATAGGCATGGTCGGGCACGAACGGAAGTTGCTGCGCGCCCAGAATCTGCTGATAGTAAAAATCAATATAATTTGAAGTAAACCGGTTGATTTTCTGCTGAAGTCTTTGAAACAGCTGCACAAAAGCAATGAGTAGACCGGCAGCCGGGTCATGCTGCCGGTTATGCAGCGTGGCGGGTAATAAATCCGCGGCCCGGGCCTGTAACATTTCGATGGCCTTGAGCAAAGCCTGAAAATTCGAACGGATGGCCACCAGGTTCGTGCGATAGGCTAAATCATCCGAGAGCGCATGTTTTTTCTCTAACCGCGAAAGCGCCAGCAATTGTATAAGATCATCTGAAAAAAAAGTATCGTGGGATTTTTCCGGCAAGTATTGCTCCAGACAGCTGATCAGCATGAACAGATCGTTCCCGAGACCGGCCAGAACGCTGGCAATGAGATAATGCAATTCCTGTCCTGCCCGGGTACGCGAGGATTTAAGTGACACCAGCCAGTTATCCAGCATTGCGGCCACGCAATACACTGCGATAAGCTGGCTTCTGTTCTCAGCCGGCAAAACGGCCTGCAACATGCGTACAGCTTCCTGACGATGCTTCACGACATACTTCTTCTGCTTGAACAGCTTGACCAGCTTACCCGTATCGGTAGCCAGAATCATTGCGATGATGACCGTTTCATCCGCGGTAAAATAAGACTTCCAATCGCCGTCCGCGTGATTATTCAAGTTACAGAAGCGTATTTTTTCGGCATAGTCGACGGCCATGACCATTAACGCATGAAAGCGCAGATCGATCAGCTCAAAATAATGCTCTCCAAGCGCAGGTGACTGACGGCCGCTCTGGCTTGTGCCATCGCGAATATGCAAGCGGATTTTTGAATTTAAATCAGAATCGCTTTTCATGGAGCAAAATGCGCTGCATCATTCCAACAGGCCATCAGATTTGCACATTGGTGCCTTCGATAAAGTAGAAGGGATAAACGATATTATGGCGGTTGTTAGTCGCTCTGACGATATATGTGATATGGATGCGGATCAGGCCGTTAAGCTGATCTTCCTTGTTTTCTGAATCCACGGCGATATGTTCAACCGATATGCGCGGCTCGAAAAACAGAATGGCGCGCCTGATCAGATCGATAATCACGGTGACCGCGCTTTCGTCAATTTCTTCGAATACCTGTGACTTCAAACCGCAACCAAAGGTTGGCTGCATGATCCGTTCTCCGGGGTTTGTCGACAGCAAAATATATAAGCTCTCCCGTATGTCATCTTCCGCAGTTACCAATTTAACCGAGCCCTGCTTGGTAAACTGGGGCGGAAAAGCCCAACCGGTTCCGAGAAAGGATTTGTTGTCAGGCATACGATAAATGATATCCAGATCGTGCCATGCTCAGTTATCCGCCAATAATTACAGTAGGCATACCCATAACGATAGCGCCACCGTGCGCCGTGGTATCGCCTATACGGGCTGCCGGTTTACCTCCGATCATGACTGTTGCCGAACCTTTTACCACCGTATCCGGCGGACCGACGCAGATGCACATATCGCCAACGACAGCAGCGGGCAGGTTGCCAATCAACACATTCGGCACGCAAGGCCCGCTGACCGGGCCACCCACATGGGGTATCGGCGGAATTCCCGGTGTCTGCATCGGGCAGGTATGCATGTCGGTTATTCGGGCAGCTGGCGGCATGGCGGACAGATTCCTTGCTGATTAATTAATCATCACCAATGCGCCTTTCACTGTCGCCTGTCCGCTGGAAGACAATTCAGCCGTTGCATTGCCTTTGGCAACCAGGCCGATGTTAGCCTGATGGTTAATATTAAGACCGGTGTTTTTAATATCGGCCTGTGCGGTCATTTCGATATTTCCAACGGCATCTACGGTAACCTTGCCTTTCGCACTGATTTTGATATCTTTGGGGCTATCCAGCGTGATACCACCGGAATTCAGCTCCACTTTGTTATTATTCTGATCCTGTATCAGGATGGATTTCTGATCGTCGCTGATCACAATCTGATTTTTATTGGGCGTAATCAGCGTGATGACTTTTTTTTCTTCATCAAACTCGAGTTTTAATTGACTGCGCGTCACTATGGCCTTGATAGTGTTATCCGCTGTCAATTCATAAGCCGGTTTTCTCTTGCTGCTATAAAGACTGCCCAGAATGACCGGAAACGACGGGTCGTTGTTCAAATACCCCAGAATCACCTCATCGCCGATCTCCGGGATAAAAAAAGCGCCATAATCACTGGAAGCGTAAAAACCGGCCAGTCTTGCCCATACGCCTTCCACGTCAGCCTGCATCACCGGCACCGATACCTGAATTCTGTACTGGCCATCCGGATCGGCATCGAGTTTCTTGACAGTACCGATCTGCAATCCTTGAACACCGGGAAGGATCCCCGCGGCCAGCGGCGCCTCGATCTGGTTTTGTTCGGCAAACCATTTTTCCGAGAGACCGAACTGAATTTCGGTAACCCAGTTGCCACTGACAATCCGGTGCCTGACTTCTGTGACCAGGACATTACCGTTAAAGCGGTTACCCACGCCTTTCAATTCGATCAGCGTACCGATTTTTGCCTTGTCGCTACCCTGGAATGCAGCGCTTCCCCGAATGCGGGCCAGTCCTGATTTAACCTGTTGCCCTTTCACCCAATCCGACAATGCCGTATTTTCAAGTGGAATTGCAGTCTGCAATCTGAAAGCATCCAAACCGATGACTTCTGCCAGATCGGCGCTGGTGAGATTGCCCTGACTGTTGAGTGATACCGGACCGTTCTGCGCCTCATTTACAGCCTGCGTGGATGGATTCCAGGCTGAGCCGGTCACCGACTGATATTGTGCGACAGCGTCCAGGTCGGCATCGAATGTCATTAGATCGACGCCGTAGGTTACCGTCAGCTGCGTCGATCCTGTTACCTGTGGCGCTTTGACACTGATTTTACCGGCATCGACTGTCACCAGATAACCGTTGAATTCTGCGCGCGTCAGCAAAAAATCCCAATCCGTGCAGTAAAACTGCACCAATTCCTTAAATTGGGTTTGTGTCGCAGAAACATCCGCAGCCAGGCCGCCATACCCGCCAATGAGTTTCGACATGATGTCACTGTCTTTGAGGTCAACGAAATTGGCATTCTTGCGCCCTATCGTCATGGCCACGGCTTTATCCTTGCAGTACACAATCAACCGGCAATAATTATCGCCGTCGATCTTAAGGCTATGCCGGATGACGATGCCGGTAAACAAAACAGCATCCGCACTGCGATAGCCTGCCTTGATCGTGATTTCAGCACCGGGTTTAAACGCATCCTGATTGCTCACTGGAAAATCATTATTCGGCATGTCGCCATCCAGGATGACCATTTTCGCGGACGGTATCTTGTTAACACAGTTGGTGATTTCCACAGAAACGATCTGTATGGTTTCAGCAATCACCTGGCCGTTGCTGGTGACCGTAACCGATACGACACCTGTGCTGCCTGTGAGTGGGGAATCAGCCATGATTGTCCTTAATTGAGCGGTGGGAATTTAAGCTGCATTCCCGGTTTCAGACTGCTGAAATGCGTTAAGTTATTGACTCGCGCGACTTCCGGATAATACATACAATCCTGGTAAATCCGGTAGCAAAGCAACGGAAGCGTATCGCCTGCCTTAACTTCAACCAGATGCGACAGATCCGGCGATTCGTTTTTGGCTTCCTTGACAATTTCTTCGCTGCTTTGGTATTCAACAAACACCAGTGTCACCTTGGCGCGTAACGGAACGCCGCTGGGTTTAAACAGCGTATAGTCAAACTTGAGCGACTCCACCCGGCCATAAAATAGAAAACTGCCCCATTTCAATTGCACAATCGGCGCTTCATGTTTGCTGCCGATATAGGTATAAACGACGCTCCTGAGCCGGTCGATCTGTTCCTTGACGGATAGCGGTTGGTTATTCATGGATTTGACAACACCGGTGCCATCAAAAACCAGTTCCTTAAAAACGATTTTTTCGGGTTCGCTGACGTCGTATTTGGTTTCTGTTCCCGGTTGACCGAGGACTTTGTTTTTGGAATACCTCAGACTGAACGTATGTTCATAACCGGAAGGATTGATCATCGCCTCAAAATTTTTCCTGGAACTGTCGACACTGATTTTGCCATTGGCACTGACAATACACGGGGAAATGGTCAGGAGCGCTTTTTTCTGGCTCGCCATTAACGTTCCTCCCTTTCGCGCAGCATATCCTGAATCAGGCTGCGGCATTCGGCCGCCAATTCTTCTTTCAGTGCACTATGTTCTTCTTCGCGATCCTGCGTGCCTTCCACAACCCGCTGCACGATAGTGGACTTGATCAACAGTTGTTTAATCTCTATTGGCATATGTTTATGAATTGCTTCAAACAATGCGTTTTGAATAGGTATAACTCAATATGATTTTCTCTATGGCGACTTCGTTTTTGGTTGATCCGAAACTGTCGATTTCCCATTTCACCGGATAGGCTGAATCAAAAAGCCAGCCGCGAATAGGATTTTTATCCTCGTTTAACAAAAAAACACGCACTTCTTTTGTTTCGATCGCTTTGACAAATTCACCTTCCATCACCGCCATGCACCACTTCACCAGCGAAGAATCCTTGGGTGCGATACCGCGCTTCAATTGCAGATTAGGATGTTTGATGCCTTTGGGCAATTGGTGCGCAAAGCGGTTCTCACCGCCTTCAATGACAGCTTCCACTTCAACCTCCGATGCGATTCCGGATACTTCCTGAAAGGAAGTATCCTCTGTCTCGTGCGTGCCGCCAAACATCACCTTGAAATAAAAAGCCGATGGCGGGTAAATATTATCGGGCTGCGAATTGGGCATGGTTTGATCAAACACTGCAACTGGAACATGCAGTGTTTAAATGCTTTAGCCATTGGCGATGGTTAAACCCTCATGAACGATTTCTATTGTTTCAATTGCCACTTCATTACCTTCCGACTTCAGATCGGTTCCGGTGATTTTGCTCGGCCAGGCATTGTTTAGCGTCCACACCATCGTTGCATTGCCGCCTTCATCCAGCAAACTGATCGTAACCGGCAAACGCTTGATAGTATTCATCTTGATCTGCTTGAACCAGTCCCAGAACTTGTTGTCGCCTTTGAAGATGCCTTTTTTCATGGTGATATTACCCACTTTCTTCATGCCCGGCATTTTGATTACCGAAAATTCCGGACTGTCTCCGTGGCGGTATTTTATTTCTTCGGATTGAATATCGAGACCGCTGACTTCCTGAAAGGACATGACCTGAGAATCCCATTTAACCTGAAAATAGAATTTCGGCATGGGCCATACGGATGCCGATTGACTTGATCCATCATCTGCCATAATTTATCCCCTTGTTTTTATGATTGAAACATATGCGCTACATTACACTGATTGTACACAGTCAACTTATGATTTCTGCATTTGCTGCTGGAATGTGATTTCGATAAATTCTGCAGGCCGGCTCAAAGCCACCAGCACAGTCACACGCAGAATGCCATCCAGAATATCCTGTGGCGTCATGGTTTCTCCGAGACCGACAAAGACGCCGAATGCATCATCAGGCGTTGCACCGGCCAGACCGCCCCGCTTCCAGATGCTGGTCAGGAAATTACTGATCATGCTTTTAATAGTCACCCAGGTATTGGATACATTCGGCTCGAAAACATAAGCCTTGGTCGCCAGCTTGACCGATTCCTCAAGCATGATCATTGTTCTGCGCACATTGATATAACGCCAGTCCAGACTGTTGCCATCCAGTGTCCGCGCACCCCATACAAGCGTGCCTTCGCCGATGAACGACCGAATCGCATTGATGGATTTGCCGGCCGTGGTGACGTTCAGATCTTCCTGCTGATCATGTGTAATTTCAACCGCAGGTGAAACAACGCTGTTGAGACTGACATTCGCGGGCGCTTTCCATACGCCGCGTGAATTGTCCACCATGGAGTAGATGCCCGCCATCGCCGCACTCGGCGGCAACAAATTCAACCGGCTTCTGATCGCCATTAAAATCGCGCCATACAGCGGGCTGGCCGCATTCAGATTTTTATGCAAATCAGCATCGGCAATCGCTCTTCCCGTGGCTTTAAGCTCGGCTGTTTGAACTTTGATTTCCGCCTTCTTAGCGTCACTGAACGGGCCTGCGTCAACTTCAGCTTCGATTAATTCTTTTAATTTATCGAGATTAGCAATATTTCCAAAGCTCAAATCGCTGGTCTGCACAATTGTAGTATTCAACCAGGGATAATAAGCGGCGGCGTAATCCAGAAAATTGGTTCCCAGAGCGTTGCGGAAGCTCTCGATACAGTCACCAGCCGGGTCTTGCCGATCCTGATAGCCCTTATAGATATCGAGAATTGCAAAACGGTTTTTCATCACGTATCCGCAATGCTTCAGCATGGACTGCTGCAAGGTTATGCTATCGCTTGCCTGTGTCAGGGACATGGCATCGGGAATCACCACCATAGTGGGTTCCTGTTCTTTGAGCAGCACCTTGATACCTGATTCGAGCCTGGGCATTTCGATGCCTTCATTATACTTGCCCACTGAAATAACATAACACGCGCCACCGCCATTCTGGAAAAACAGCATCATGCTGTAAAACAACAAATAACGCGGATCTTGATGCTCGAGGATATAATCAGTGCCGTTCACTGCAAAATCGGCTTCAACCAGTGTTTTATCCTCGTTTTCCTTGATTTTTTTATCCTCGTTTTCCGGGTTCTTTTTATCTTTGTTTTCCGGAATTTTTTTATCCTCGTTTCCCGAGATTTTAAACAGTGAATTCGGTGCGCCACCGTAGAAGCTGACAAATTCGGACATGGAAGAAATGCGCCATGCTTTGTTCAATAACGATTTGCCTTTGTTATCCGCGCGTTCTGTATAACCGATGAAAGCCGGTACCGCAGTTGCGACCTCGACTACTGAATTCGGAAACGCATTTCTTTCAACAATGTAAACACCCGGTGTTTTGTACTGCCCCATAGTCTGCTCCTTTAGGTTTTATTCATACGCATCCGTCATTGCCGAAGCTTTAGCCTTGTATAATGACAACGATCCAACTTACCAAAAACAACTCGATTCAACTGTCAATACGATTTCAATGAATATAAATTTCCGAAATATTTTTCATCTTACCTTTAACCGGCTCCGCACTGATCTGCGTAATTGACGCATTAGGCAGCCGTTTGATTAAAACCTTGTCTCTGGAGTCAAAGGCTTCCTTCAACTGCAAGCGTTGTACAGGCTGTTCATACATCGGTATCGCACGGGTCGATTGCAGCATTCTGGCGCGACGATTTCCGGGCAAGACAATATTGCCTGTATCTTCAAATTCGATTGTATCGTCAAGATCGGAGATATAAAGGCGACGTCCGGACAAATCGTCCATCAGATAATATTTCCAGTAACTGCGGTTACTGGAAAATGTAATATAAAACCGGCGCATCTGCGTGTCTTCTTTCCGGTCCGGGGACAACAATGGCGCATTGTTCCGCACGATTATTTTTAGGATAAAGCATGGCCGTACATGGTGGTCTCTGGGATCGAGATCGTCACGGATTAAATCGGATTCCAAATCAATAAAATCACTTGACGATACTTGTGGTTCAGCATGCAGCAGAAGGCGGCCGCTCCGATCTTGATTCGGTTTCTGATTATCGAAATACAGAACGGCATGATCGGGTTGAATGTCGGGCAGTGTGTAACATGAGAAGTTTGTGTCGTGAGAAAAAACCTTGAACATAAAAACAAGGCTGTCTTCGGCGCAGATACGGAGAATGTCAAGCCGGTCACTTGCAAAAAAAACTGAGAGGCGATTATCGATAACCCTGAACAACAGATCGGTTCGATTGAGCAACCGGGTCGTTGCCGGTGTCGGCACAAACCTGAGCGACTTGCAGATTTTGCCTGCGAAATACATATGCTCAACAGTAACGCTGTATAACAGCTGATAGGCACTCATCAGTCTGACTAACGCTCCCTTTTATCGGATTTTAATCACTCACAGGCAGTTAAGCGACACTGTAAATGTAAACCTTGCAAGCTGTCAATCATTACCGACAAAAGGTTTCGGTTGAGTGACAACAGGTTGGCGCCCGACCACTGCATCGGAGTCGAATGTCACCATGCGCACACGATACAGAATCGATGGCATGTATTTACCGCCCAGCGAACTCCACAAATTGCTCAGGTCCTGGATGGAAAGGTTCTCCACATCTAAAACAAGCTTTTCTATCCGCTTGTCCATTTCGGGCGTGGTTTGATGGTTGAACACCGGATAGCGTTGAAAGAAACTGATGGTGCTGGAAAGGAATTTCAATGCTTCCGGGTAATTGTTCCCTGCAAAATTGGCAGTCATCATCACGTATAAATTGAAATTCAAGGCAGCGTTATGCTGTGTGATTCTTTCACCCCATTCCTGCGCGCCGGCCGGCCGGACTGAGACCGAATCCTTTTCGATATTGGCGAGAAACATCACCAGCTTGTTATTGATATCAGGAACGACACTGCCATCCACTTCCAGAAGATTCGAAACAACCACTGTATCTTCGGTCAGATCATATATCCGCCTTAAATGCTGATCGAGTTGTTCCGCCAATAACTGTATCGCCAGATTAATCATCGCAATGGATTCCAGAATCCAGAATACATGCTAACAGTCAGGATCATCGTTCGTATATCCACTGCAATACCGTATCCATCGCAGCACGCGACTGACCAGCAAGTGCATGGTTGACAAAAATCACCACAACCACACGCTGCCCGGATTTATCCAGCATGTAACCTGCGAGCGTTCTGACGTGGTTTAATGAGCCGGTTTTGATGTGCGCCAGACCACTGACTGCCGTGCCGTGCAATCGGTTTCTCATGGTTCCGTCAACGGCGGCAATCGGCATTGAAGCGATGAATTCAGGCATCACCGGACTTTTGAATGCAGCGAGTAAAAGCAGGCCCATATGCCGTGTGCTAATGCGTTCGATACGTGACAGACCGGAACCATTCTCGATGACCAGTTCCGGAAAAAACAACTGCTTCGATGCCAGCCAGCGTTTGAGCGCCTGTTCCGATTTCTCAAGTGTTGCTGGCGCCTGGTTTTTTTGAATCGATCCTGCTGTACCCAGGGTCAAGTACAACTGCCGTGCGGCAATATTGTTGCTGAATTTATTGATGCCACGAATAATGTCGGCCAAAGGCGGCGAATGATAAATCTTAATCGGGATTAACCCATCCGGAGCAACACCTGTAACGACATCACCCTTGAATACGCCACCCTGCTGCTGCCATAAACGTCTGAACAGTTCACGGGTATATGTCGTACTGTCATGCAGGCCGAGCAACATCGATTGCCGGCCGCATCGCGCGGAATAAGCGCCATTGACGGCGATCAACGTAGTGCCGCGCTCATCCTGGCCGGGCTGAATATCAACATTGACCCCATTGCGCCAATCGCCGTTGCAAACGCTGTCCGAGATTCTCAAATCATTCATGAGCATAACCGATTCAGGAATGGGATCTGCGACAACCTTGACCGATTTATTTGCCGCGTCAGGAATAAAATGCAGTTCCGTGGAACGGTAGTTGACCAGCAATGCTTCAGGGAGAATGTTATACGTTCTGTACGGCTGACCGTCGAATGCGCCTGGATCAGCCCGAGGTATATCGTAATACGTATGATCCAGAATCAGATTGCCGGTAATCTCGTACAATCCGGTATGGCGTAGCCGATGGATCAACAGCCAGAAGTTTTCCAAATCAAGTTTAGGATCACCATACCCTTTGATCACCAGGTCGCCGTTCAAGACGCCGTCAGTGATTTTGCCATGCGCATACAGGGCAGTTTGCCATGAATACGCGGGACCCAGTATTTCAAGTCCTGCATAAGTCGTCACCAGTTTCATCACGGATGCCGGATTCATCGCTGCATCGGCATTTACCGTGATAATCGGTTGATCTGCGCCGATCGCATGAATATAAATTCCCAACGCCGCTTCCGGAATGCCCGCTTGTTCGAATTTCCGCTTTAACGTATCGGGCAGTTGCTGTGCCGCCGCCATGCCTGGCATAACCCATTGCAACACCACCGTGATCATCAGAATGCAGCTATATTTCAATTTCGTCATGCGCATTACCTGAATGTAGCCGGGATTGTCATTCAACGGAGTTTGCAGGACGTCGCCGGCATGCTCTGGAAATGATCATGCCTGAATATCGGTTTATCGTTTGTTGCCACAGATGTAAAACCCATCATCCCATCCCATGCGGTATTGTCCGTCGGCCTGATAACGTTTCATATCCTTAAAACCCCACTGTGATTTCTTGGCGGTCTCGCACCCATCGATATAACCCTCCTGAACTGCGGGCGGATAGCCCATCAAGTTGTATGTGGGCCGCGTACTGGGTGGCAGCGGGCCGGCAGGTCGCTGTACTTTACCTGGCGGCAGTTGGGGCGGCTTGATCACCGGTTTTTCCGGCGGCGTTTGCACCGGCACAAGCCCGGCGCATCCAGCCAGTGCCAGCATAATACAGCCAATAAAAACCCGGTTTTTAGTACGCATCATGGTATACCAGCACATATTCTTAACCCAGGACTGACTTTAGCAATTTGCCCATTTCGGCGGGATTACGCGTTACTTTGATGCCACATTCTTCCATTACAGCCAGTTTCTCCTGAGCCGTGCCTTTGCCGCCTGAAATAATTGCGCCGGCATGTCCCATGCGCTTGCCGGGCGGCGCTGTCACACCGGCGATAAAACCAACGACCGGTTTGCGCATATGCGCTTTTACCCAGCGTGCGCAGTCTTCTTCATCGACGCCGCCGATTTCACCTACCATCAGCACCGCATCGGTATCATCGTCATCGTTGAATAATTGCATGACATCGATATGTTTCAAGCCATTGACGGGATCGCCGCCGATCCCGACGCATGTGGATTGCCCCAGGCCCTGCTCCATTAACTGCGCGACAGCCTCATAAGTCAATGTACCAGAACGCGACACGACACCAATGCGGCCTTTCTTATGAATATAGCCCGGCATGATACCGATCTTGATTTCATCGGGCGTGATAATACCCGGGCAATTCGGGCCGATCAGGCGGGTTTTTTTGCCCTGCATTTTATAACGCGTGCGGATCATATCGCGTACCGGAATCCCTTCGGTAATACAGATGACCAGATCGAGTTCCGCATCGACGGCTTCGTCAATCGCAGCCGCCGCATACGGCGGAGGCACATAAATGACTGAAACATTCGCGCTGGTTGCTGCTTTGGCTTCCTTCACCGTGGCAAACACCGGAATCCCTTCAAAATCCTCACCCGGTTTGCGCGGATTCACACCCGCCACAAAGCATTGATTGCCATTGGCGTATTCCCGGCACATGCGGGTATGAAACTGGCCGGTCTTGCCAGTAATCCCCTGCGTTATTACCCGGCTGTTTTGATTGATCAGAATGGACATTTTTTGCAGTCAGCTCCCTTGTGAATGAAGTTGGTTCTAATCCGACAGCGGCTTAACCGTGCGCTGTTGCGGCATTAACCGCTTTCTGCGCCGCATCGGCCATATTTTCGGCTGAAATAACAGCCAATCCGGAGTCGGCTAGAATACGTTTACCGATCTGCACATTGGTGCCTTCAAGCCGTACCACCAGCGGAACGGTTAATTGTACTTCGCGCGCCGCCTGCACCACGCCTTCAGCGATCACATCGCATTTCATGATACCGCCGAAGATATTCACGAGAATCGCTGTCAATTTGGGATTTTTCAGCATGAGTTTGAATGCTTCAGTGACTTTCTCAGCGGTTGCACCACCGCCGACATCAAGAAAATTCGCCGGATTACCGCCGTACAGTTTGATAATATCCATGGTGGCCATTGCCAGCCCCGCACCATTGACCAGGCAACCGATGTTACCGTCAAGCGGGATATATGACAGATCGTGTTGGGCGGCCTCGATTTCCGCCGGATCTTCTTCATCCAGGTCGCGCAGCGCGGCAATCTCAGGATGGCGAAACAACGCGTTGTCATCGAAATTCATTTTCGCATCCAGCGCAAGCACGTGATGATCTGCGGTCAGTGCTAATGGATTGATTTCCACCAGCGATGCGTCTTTATCATCAAAGGCCTGATACAGGTTTTTTAACAATGCGGCGGCTTCATTGCGGCTGACCTCAGGTATACCGATTTTCGCAGTAATGTCGAGCGCTTCCGAATCGGTCAAACCGGCAATCGGATCGATATAAAGCTTGTGTATTTTTTCCGGCGTCTGCGCTGCAATCTGTTCAATATCCATGCCGCCTTCAGCACTGGCCATCAGGCACACGCGCTGACTGCTGCGATCGACCACCATGCCGATATAATATTCCCTGGCGATATCAACGCCTTCTTCAATAAACAAGCGGCGCACCGTTTGTCCATCGGGCCCGGTCTGATGCGTTACCAGGCGCATGCCCAGCATACTTTCCGCGAGTCTGCCCACTTCTTCGGGCGACCGGGCCACCTTGACACCACCGCCTTTGCCACGGCCACCGGCATAAATCTGCGCTTTGACCACCCAGGCATTGCCGCCGAGATTCTGCGCCGCCTTGACAGCCTCATCCACACTGAAACACGCACCCCCCCGTGGCGTTATAACGCCATATTGCCTCAGAATTTCCTTGGCCTGATATTCATGAATTTTCATCAAATCACCCTGATTATGCCGATATGCATTTCAGTATAGCGCATAATTCATTGACTGCGATTCGCCGCTTTCATTTTCTGAACATCGCCAGCACTTCAACATGGGGTGTATGCGGAAACGGATCAACCAGCTGAATTTCGTCCATCAGCCAACCCTGCTGCCTGAAAAACCAGGCATCGCGCGCGAAAGTTTCCGGGTTACAGGAAATATAAATTATTGTCTTCAAAGTACGGAAACTTTCAAAAAAACCGTTCTGTCTTTTCAATCCGGAACGTGGTGGATCCAGCACGAGCGTATCCGCATCACAGACATGTTTTCTCAGCAACCGCCAGATGAGCGGCGCAAACAGATCGGCCACGCGCGCGTTCACTTTGGGCAGTTTTTTCAATTGCAGTTGCACAATGGCCGCCGGATCGGCTTCACAGGCAAACACAGATTTACAGTGTGATTCGGCAATGATTTGCGTAAAATTCCCGGATCCGCAAAACAATTCGACCACCTTGGTCAAACTGGGGATTTGTGCGAGTTTTTCCTTCAGCCATGTACGCATCCATTCGTTCTGTTGCGTATTCCCTTGTTTAAATGAGCGCTTGCGGTCGATTTGTATCTCACTGATCTGCATTGCATCATCCAGATCAATAAAATGTTGGCTATCGGTGGCAAGAGGCCGCGACTTATCCGGCAAACAATGAATGGCGGCCTTTAACAACCTCCTACACGCTTCATTCAGCACAATGCAGTCGCTTACCGTAACCATTTCACCAGATACTTCATTGATAAACCCAAGTTTCTTACCGTCTGTTTTAACCTGACAGCGGTTGCGATAACCGAAAATCTGCGGTGCGGGTTGTATTGGTACTGAATGAAAATCGGACGTATCGAATCCAACTCTTTTCATGGCATAAAGAAAACGTTTTCTTTTCTGATCCAGCTGGCTGGCATAATCCGCAATCATCCAGGGACAACCGGTACATGGATGATCTTTCAGATTTATATAGACACAAGGGGGATGCTGTCTATGTACGGAAGGCGTGATCATCCGGAGTAATCTGGCATACGCAAATTTTTTGTTGTGCGCCGGTTTATCGATGACCTCGAATTCACCGACATCGCCGGGCCAGGTCCCGCTCACAAAATACGAAACAGCATTTTGCGCGTTTTTAACCACGCCATAGCCCTTTTGCGATAAATGCGTAATCTCACCTGAAAATTTCATAGTACAAAAAAGTGTTGAATAAGAGAACAAAACGATACAAAACACGACGAAAAAAACCGCTTCAGACGAGCTGCTTAACCGCGCTGGCCAGCAATTCAGCCAGAGTAATGGCATTGGTCGGATGTGTAATACTGTCCGTGCTCCAGATATGCGTTACGCCGGATCGCCGCATATATTGCTCCGCATCACTGCAAAACAGAGGATGCGTCACAACGACATCAACCTGCCTGGCACCGGCCTGTAACAGTTTGCCGCAGGCCTGCGCGAGTGTACGGCCGGTACTGATTATATCGTCGATCAGTATCACCGGCTGATCCGTATAATCACGCTGCGGAATCGTGACTTCTACCAATGTATCGCCGCTTCTGACTTTTGTGGCCACGGCATACGAAAAACCGATTTTCGAGGCAATTTCGCGCACCCATTGTTCCGATTCACTGTCCGGCCCGAGCAGTATGCCGGTATCGTACCGGTTGCCGATAAACCGACCGATAACCTCACTTGCAGAAACCGTCTGCGCATTGCGGATCGGAATCACTTGATCCAGCCGCTGTACACGATGCAAATGCGGATCGACAACGATCACATCGTCAAAATGATCCGCCAGCAACTGTCCGATGACACGCTGACTGACCGCTTCGCCCGGCTGGTTTTCAGTATCCTGGCGCATGTAGCATAAGTACGGCGCAACGAGCGTAATCCGTTTTGCGCCATGCTGACGCAGCGCGGAGACACTGAACAGCAGTTCAATCAGCTTATTGTTGGGTTGGTTCAGACTTCTGACCAATACCACATGCTGTGGCAAATTGACCGGCACCTGCACGAGACTCTCGCCATCAGGAAATGTGTGCCGCTTGATTTCCCGATAAGCCACTTGTAACGCATGCGCCAGACCCTGAGCCTGCGCGCGGTAATCTTCAAACCCGATGATCAACATGGCAACTTTCCGTTTCACATAAAAACATCATATTTTTTGATATCCGTTTTTTCACCAAGGGTATATCCGTTATTCTGCTCGACCATTTTTTTGGCGAATTCAAAATCAGACATGAATTCAGCGTAGATATGATACAGCACATCACCTGCCGATACGGTTTCACCGGTTTTACGCAACAGATCGACACCGGCTTTCTTGTCCATCGGCGCGCCCGCAATGCGCGCGATTTTGGCCATCTGCAGATTATCGATATCGGAAATTACGCCGGCCTTGACCGCTCTGACTTCATAGCAATAACGCCCCGGTGTAAAGTCAACCACATGAGCGCCCTGCCCCTGAATAATCGCATTCATTTTAGCGAGTGCGCGGCCAGAATCCAGAATATCCCGTGCAATCGCAAAACCGTATCCACCGCGCACATCGGGATCAAATTCAATAATGCGCCCCGCCAGCGCAAGTGATTTCTGACGCAAATCCGCGGGTGCATTGGGGTCGTTTTCCAGCACCTGCATCACATCCCGCGCCTCCAGTGTAGGGCCGATGCCACGGCCGACAGGCTGGCGTCCGTCGGTAATAATCACTTCAAGATGAATACCAAGCTGGTCACCAACATATTCAAACAGCTTTCTGAGCGCGAGGGCTGCGTGCATATGGCGAACTTTGGCGGTCGGGCCAACCGGAATATCGATCAGCAGATGCGTTGAACCTGCGGCAAGTTTTTTTGAAAGAATCGAGGCTACCATTTGTCCCTGTGAATCAATCCCCAGAGGGCGTTCAACCGAAATCAGCATATCATCGACCGGCGCAAGCCGTGCGGTACCACCCCACGCGAGACAACCCCGGTGCTTGCGCACAATGTCATGCAATTTTCCGGGTGACAAATTGACTTCCGCAAGAATTTCCATGGTATCCGCCGTTCCGGCAGGTGACGTAATTGCGCGGCTGGATGTTTTCGGAATCAGCATGCCGTGCGCCGCCACAATAGGCACCACAAGCATAGACGTACGGTTGCCGGGAATACCGCCTATGCAGTGTTTGTCAACCACCTGCAATTCGCCCCAGTTCAACCGCTGCCCTGTCTCCAGCATAGCACGTGTCAGATAATACACTTCATCACGGTCAAGGCTATTCTGTCCTGTCGCGACCAGAAATGCCGCCATTTCCATTTTCGAGTAGCGGCTCTCGGCGATATCCTGCGTAATCGATTCAAAATCCGCCAGCGTCAGGCGCTCTCCGTTAATCTTACGCCGCACCGCATCCATCGAAGCCGCATATTCTGCATGATCCACGCTGATCGCACAGTCTTCGCAAGCGTTCAACTGCTGAAATGCCTGTTCGGACAGTCCCAGTTCGAATGGCGTCACAATTGCTTCATCGTCGACTACATTAAGCACTGCGAGTATTTTATTGCCGTTTACACTAATGCGGATTTTTGATAACGCCTGAAAGCCTTCTGCGCGATAAACCGCGCATTCACGATGGAGATAGGCGACATTTTCGTGGTAGGTATCGATCGCAACGCGACGAAGTTTCAGTGTCTGGCTATTCATAGGATATTGGTATTTACTTCAGGGTTGTGCGAGATCAACGTTTGAATGCATCCTGATTATTCCGATTTTCTCCGTTTCCGCATCAATGCGTCAATGAATTATAGTCATTTCCACATTCCGGTTAGTAACAGAATAGTTGCAATATCTTCTCGATTGCTTCTATAGCTGCACAATCAGACGCGCAATAGCCAAGATTTCCGGATAGCGATAGACTGATGGTGTATTTAACCATGCTTATCACTGCGCAGACCATGAAACTACTGAGCTGGAACATTCAATGGGGTCGCGGTATCGACGGCATCGTCGACCTTGACCGGATTCTCACGACAATTCAGACGCTTGATATGTTTGATGTCATATGCCTTCAGGAGGTTGCCGTCAATTTTCCAGGATTAGCCGGCAGTCGCGGTGAAGATCAATTTGCCCTACTATCTCAGGGATTACCGGGATATACCGGGATTTACGGTATTGCCACTGACATGCCTAACGCAAAAGGCGGGCGCAGCTATTTTGGCAACGCCATTTTCTCACGACTGCCTGTCGGTCAGATCTGGCGTCATTTACTGCCATGGACGGCTGAAGCCGCAACACCCAGCATGCAGCGCGTTTTGATAGAAGCCGTCATCCAATCGGAGTTCGGTGCAATACGTGTACTGACGACACATCTTGAATATTATTCGCAGCATCAAAGAAAGCAGCAGATCGCAAACATCCGTCGTCTGCATCGCGAAGCCTGCGCCATGTCGCAACGCATGCAGCATATTGAAGAACAGGGTGGACCTTTTGAGGTGCTTGCACGTCCTGTCGATGCCATTTTATGTGGCGACATGAATTTTCCCGCCACTGCCGAAGAACGTTTACAGATACTCGCGCCGTTTGACTCCGGTATACCCGATTTTCATGATGCAAGAACCGTTTTGTTTCCTGATGAAGCGCATATTCCTACGGTAGGTATTCATCCGGTCGATTTCGTCAATACACCGGAATGTTTCGATCACATCTTTATCACCAGTGGCCTGATCAATCATCTGAAAATACACCGTGTCGATGTAGTAACAACAGCCTCCGATCACCAGCCGGTATGGATAGAGTTGATTTAAACAGGCAAAAAAAAGCCGTCGTTAAGACGGCATTTCAATTTAAGGAGAAGAGAAAGGTTTTAAAAGACAACAACAGGAAACCGTCTTTCAGATTAATAACATCCCGCTTCGGTCATTCTCAATAGCTGAACATAAAATGACCGGTATTGGTATGTATATTGAGCATCATATTGGGCGGATAACCGTAAACAGGTGCTGGAACCACAACCGGGGCGGGTACGGGAGCATAGTTGTAGTTATAAGCCGGTGGCCGGTAGTAAGGTTGTGGCTGGTTATAAATATAAGCATATCCACCATGATGATGGTGATGGTGGTGATGGCCATGATGATGACCGTGATGGTGATGATGGTGGTGGTGGCGATGATGTTTTCTGCCGGCTTCAGCCATTGAAGACATGCCCAACAACAGACTCATGGTGATCGCCGCCAGAGTAACCGGCAGTATATTTTTCGTTTTCATCAGAGACCTCCATTCAAAAATAAGTTAGTCAATTTTGTCGTTATGGGCAGTTTATATAATTCAACCTGAATCAATGATGAACAGGAATGCCGAATTTTTCTCACATGACCTACTTGTGAATCAAGTCGCCATCGGTTATGTTATCGGCTTTCAACAAGAGATTGCACCTCAATCGCCACCTTGATCACAACATCATACATTTCCATGCTTGTATGCCTCCTGTATAGCAAACCAGAAAGGAATAATATAAGGATTACACATGCCCACCCCTTCAAAACCCAGTTCGAATACATCATCAAAGCACCCGTATTTTATTGGCACCTGTGTGATTGTTGTTTTCATCGCTGTCGGTATATTTTTGGGAACAAGCTCACAGGGTGATTTCTCGGATACTTACCCCAAAGGTTTTCGCGGCAGCACATGCACTGTAGAAGCTGAAACAATGACAGTGGGCTATTCGACTTATTATCTGCCCGACGAATATGAGCTTTCCGATGACGAGCCCAGAACACCTTACATACCGGTACAATGCGACCGCATCCCTAAACCAGGCATGCTGAATATCACGATCGATTTGTTGTATCCCGAATCGTCGCGTGACTTTCCATTAGCGCTGCGTCTCGCCAAACTGATTGAAATTGAAGCGACAGGCGATCATGCCGATGATACTGCAGCCTATGAAGAACATGACATTCTGCTTGTACCCGGGCAGACCTACCAATCCGGTGTAATCACTCAGGCACTGAGGCTTGACGAAACCGGTCAATACCGTTTATATCTGGATGGCACAGATGCAACCCATGCACGCTACCAGATACGCATCCCGATCAAAGTAGGTACCGACTGGAAAGATGAGCTGAAAAATTTTCTACCGCCTTTTTTCCGTAAATTCATTTAATCAGATTCTTAATAAATAAACACCATGTGCCGCTAACGCAATAGTACTGCTACTTATTCTTTAAAGGAGTATCTTATGGAAATATCCAATATAGCCAGCGTGGCGACAACCATGAGCGAAGCCAGCGTACAACAGGCAGTAGGCACTGCCGTATTGAAAAAAGCCTTAGATATCAGCGCTGAGAGTGCCATGGCCCTGATTCATGCAATCCCGGATAATACCGCTGTGCAGAATCTGCCGTCGCATTTGGGGCAACATATCAATACAACCGCCTAATTACCTTCTCAAACAAAAACAGCGCTATTCCACGTGCTGTTTTTGTTTTCTCAGCTCCAATTCCCAATCAGAATCCTTATCAATTGCTCTGTTTGCAATGTCGGGTTAGACTGCTCATGTTAATGATATATTTCAGTCACGGTTTTATTTCAACTTTACAAAACAGGAGGCAACCATGGCGTTACGTATTAACGATCAGGCACCCAATTTCCAGGCGGAAACTACGCATGGCAGAATCGATTTTCATGAATGGATCGGTGACAGCTGGGCGGTGTTATTTTCCCATCCCAAGGACTTTACACCGGTCTGCACAACAGAGCTTGGCTATATGGCCGGCATTCAATCCGAGTTTGACAAACGCAATACCAAAATCATCGGCTTGAGTATTGACCCAGTCAACGATCACGAACGATGGCTGAAAGACGTTGAAGAAGTCAGTGGCGCAAAGGTCAAGTATCCTGTCATTGCTGATACCGATCTTAACGTGGCAAAACTGTACAACATGTTTCCCGCTGACGAAACCGGATCAGCCGAAAATCGCACGGCAATGACAAATGCAACCGTACGTTCAGTATTTGTCATTGGCCCGGATAAAAATATCAAACTCATGCTGACCTACCCTATGACAACGGGACGTAATTTCAATGAAATTCTGCGTGTCATCGACTCCATGCAACTGACTGCAAAACACAAAGTGGCCACGCCTGTCAATTGGCAGCAAGGTGGAGACGTCATTATTGTGCCCAGTGTCAGCAACGAGGAAGCCGAAAAAATTTATCCGGAAGGCTGGGTCACCGTTAAACCCTATCTGAGAAAAGTTAAACAACCCCGTTAATTGTAATTTCGGTAGCCTTTTATCCTGTGCAGAGCACCATAATGTTGTTCTGCACGATTAATCAATCGGTATCACCTATTTCTTTTTCCCGTAAAGCAATCCGTTGATATTGGCTTTGATCAGCTTTGCCGTTTTTTCCAGCGCTTTGCGTTCAACCTGATTCAGCCTGGGATGCAAGTGGCGGATGATACCGTTACGCCCGACCACCACCGGAATGCTGAAACAGTTATCTTCAATGCCTTGCCATTCTCTGAAGTAGGTACTGAGCGGCATGGTGCGATGGTCATCGTATACAATCGTTTTCAAAACTTCACAAGCCGCCGTTGCAATCGCAAAATTGGTATAGCCTTTTAAATTGTAGACGTCGAAGCCTGCCTGGGTCACTTCCTGAAAAACGCGCCGATGTTCCGGGTTGTCCGCGATACACTCGCTGCCGGCAAACGCATTGCTGAAAACCGGAAACTGGCTTGGCCCGTGCTCTCCGAGTATGTATGTACGTAAATCATCCGGATGTATTTTTTCCTCGGCGGAAAGCAATGCCCGGAAACGGGCTGAGTCGACCAATGTCCCTATCCCCATGATTCTGGATGATGGCAATCCGGCCAGCTGGGTTGTCAGATAAGTCAATACATCAACGGGGTTGGAAATAATCACCAGAATGGCATCCGGATTATTGTGTATCAGCACCGGAATCATTTGTTTGAAAATTTTGACATTGGCCTCACCCAGTTGCATGCGGCTGGTTATTTTTTCTTTGCCCCTGGCCGAAGCGGTAATCACCAGAATATCGCTATGCTTGACATCCTCAATCGCACTGCTCTCTACTGTCATGGGCCGCTCGCAAAATGACAGTGCGTGCTGCAAATCCAGGGCATCACCTTGTGCCCGTGTCAAGGTACGGCCAGCCAGAACCAGATGATTGCACAAACCTTTAAGTACAATGGCATAAGCCAGTGTCGAACCGACGTGACCTGCGCCGATGATGGAAATTTTCATAATCCTATACCTTGTATTATTGCGTTGATGCGCTATTTGATCATTGCCTCCATGCCTTCCGGTGGCTGGAGCCGAACGAATGTGCCAGACTATCTTTGATTTGCTTATTCGATTACGTTACCGGAGTGTCAAACCATCGGGTTTATTTTGACACATTCGGATTTTGAAAATTACCCGGCATCACCGTATCTTTCATTTTTACTGGCAGGACAAACCATAACCCAGGCTGGACAAAAAACATTTTCCGCGTCATGATTCGTGTGATTATGTTTCGTAATAGCGTGTAGCTCCAGCGGATAACCGGGGGAATCAAATGAAACAATCTCTTCCAAAAGAAACCGGACACCATCAAAGCATTCAAGTGCCGCACCCAGCTGTCAGTAATTCCTCTGTTAGCCAAGCTTTTATTGATAATCGCCAGTCCACGAAAAGCCAGCGGCAACTGATGTCGGCTATGGAAAATTCCCCGCAAGCTATAGCACAGCGACAACGTATCGAACAAATTCACAACAGCCCGCGCATAATCGCACAACGGCAACTGACAAACGCGCTTGCCGGTGACACGATTCAGCGGATGAATAAAGACGAAGAACTTGTACAAGGCAAATTCCAGCTGATTCAGCGCATTGAGGATGATGAACTGATACAGGGTAGATTTGATACCATGCAGCATATTGAAGATGAAAGCATGCTGCAAGGCAAATTCGATCCGGCACAGCGGATTGAAAAAGAGGAATTGATTCAAGGGAAATTCGAAATTGCGCAACGTATCGAAGAAAAAGATGAACAGCTGACAGATAATTCCGGCACACCGCAACGGAAAGTCAGCTCCGCCGAGGAACAAAACAATACCGGATTGCCGGATAACCTGAAGCAGGGTATTGAACAACTGTCCGGCCTGTCGATGGATCATGTCAAAGTCCATTACAACTCATCCAGACCGGCGCAACTCAATGCCCATGCATATGCGCAAGGATCGGAAATCCATCTCGCACCAGGGCAGGAGCGTCATCTGCCGCATGAGGCCTGGCATATTGTGCAACAGGCACAGGGACGGGTGAAGCCGACGATGCAGATGAAGTACGGTGTACCGGTCAACGACGATGAGGGGTTGGAACGCGAAGCGGATGTAATGGGTGCCCAAGCAGTTTCAGTCGGTACTGTCCAGGCGGGGGAAAAACCAAATCAATTGACTAAACCTGCTGCACTTACCGCTGAAAAGGCAGTCGATCACTTTCAGACTTCACGGTTATCCTCTGCTCCGGAATCCGCAGTGATACAAGGTAAATGGGCTGAACTTGAAAATAATCATTGGTCACGGGAAACAATTGATAATTTAAAGCTGGGTACAATACTGAATATTAAGCGGGGGTTCTTCAGATTGTTGGATATTCTCGGCGGTTACGATGGTCCTAAAGCGCAAATCCAGGATGCTATCAACAAATATCCCGATCAATCCAACGGCAACCCGCTATTCCGTGCAATTTGCGAATACCTCCGCGATACCTATGACAGCGGGGATTTATATTCCGCAAACCAGATTGTCAATACAATCATTGAGATGACACGCCATCCCTTGGTCGATACAAAAATACTCAAAACCGTTGAAGAAGCCGGCGCTGAAATCGATTATGACCAGACCGATGAAAGTGATCACGGTGGCGATGCTGACGCCGCGGAAGAATACATTGACTGGGTCGAACTGACTTCACAGGGTCTGTCACGGATGCCTGATTCTGTCCTATTCCAAATATTCTATAATCTGGCTCAATATCACTGCGCAAAGGCGGGTGCGCCGTTACCGTCTGAAGATATTTTGATCAGCAGATACAGGGAGTGGATGGCCCACGGAGTTTTTACGCGATCGCGATTCAAGGCGATGCTCGGAATACAAGCACAGCAATCCGACGAAACACGCCAAATCATACAGCGCGCCCGCAAAGGCAACACCTTCAGCTTTAATACAAACTATGTCGGTAATTATACCGGAACAGCCTATTCCAATGTCATTTACTATCGCGATGGTGGCGGCAACATTGCCTTCGATGCCAATCCTAAATCCATAATCTCTCGTTTCAACAAGAGCGAAGGAGAAAACATAAATGCATCCAGCGTAGTCTGGTCGTCTCCCGTCGTTAACGCGTCAAAAGTTCAAATGCGTAATGACTTGACCGACAATGAACAGGGAATCATGCCCTCGGGCAAAAAAGTTAAGCTCAAAAACGCTTCCCGTGCGCAACATTTTGCTATTGCGGATATGCTCTATCCCAACTCACGCGGCGGTACATTAACTTGGCACCACCTGACCGAACATTACAAGATGATTCTGGTTGATATGAAAGTTCACGCAAAACACGGACACAATGGCGGCGTGCATCTTTGGAAATAATAATGAATTGATATCTGATATGCTGCTTTTATAGCAGCTTTTAGCAGAGCATATATCATCAACGCAGTCCCTATTTTTTGATATTTATTTACGATCAGCTGAAGGAAAAAATAAGGCAGGTACTGATTTTAAATGAAATTTATTTACTTTCCGGTTCGTAGGATTTCCTTGCAATTCAGCTCCCGTTTCAAATTGAGCGATTGATTCCATCGAAACATAAGGTTGTGTAAATAACGGATCATGTTTGAGCACAGTTTGAGCATTTTCTCGGATAGAACGCTCTCCGTTAAAAAAAATGATCTCTGCACAAGAACCGGTTGTCGCAGGATTTTTATTTTCTTTTGGTAAAATCCGCTTCTTATCGGATTCATGAGTTACTTTGACAGTTTGAGAAGTATTTTTTGATACTACCTCGATATCGTTATTCGAGATTTGTTTGATCGTTATCTTTTTTTGAATCAGCTTTTCAATCGTTTTTAAATTTTTTTGTTCTTCCAGACTCACTAATGATATCGCATCTCCTTTAACTCCGGCCCGCCCCGTACGGCCAATACGATGGACATAATCCTCAGGATTATTCGGCAGTTCAAAATTAATAACGCAGGATAATTCGGCAATATCAAGACCTCTTGCAGCCACATCAGTAGCCACAAGTGCCGTAATAGCGCCTTGCTTAAAAGCATCTAAAGCATGGCATCTCTGTTGCTGATTTTTATTCCCATGTATTGCAGTAGCCGTAATGCCCTTTTCGATTAATTGTTTTGCTATTCGATCGGAACCCGATTTCGTTTTGGTAAAAATTAATACCTGATTTAATTTTTGCTGTTTAATCAGATCAATTAATACGCTTATCTTTCTTGTAGAATCAACCGTATATACTGAATGCGTTATTAGATCGCTCACTGCATTTTGTTTTGCAACCTCGATTAGAACCGGATTCCTCAAAAATTGCTTAGCTAGTTTTTTTATTTCATCAGAAAAAGTAGCCGAAAACATTAGATTTTGGCGATTATCTGGCAATAAATTAAGGATTCTTGCAATATCCGGCAAAAATCCCATATCTAACATGCGATCAGCTTCATCTAATACAAAAATTTCGACACTGGATAAGTTCAAATTCTTTTGCTGAATATGATCTAACAACCGCCCCGGCGTGGCTACCAGTATTTCAACACCACTGCGTATAATATCAATCTGAGATTCGATATTGACGCCTCCAAATACAAGAGATGATTTTAACGTCGTATATTTACCGTAATTCTTGACATTTTCATAGACTTGTATAGCCAACTCTCGAGTAGGCACAAGAATAAGTGCCCGCAAAGGATGTTTTGCAGGTGACATACTGCTGTTTGCATATACTTCCAGACGACGAAGTAATGGCAGCGTAAAGCCAGCTGTTTTTCCAGTACCGGTTTGAGCGGCACCCATGACATCTTTACCATCGAGAATAACCGGAATAGCTTGACTTTGTATGGGTGTAGGGTGTTTATACCCTGAATCAGAAATCGCTTTTAGAAGCTCAGCGGATAATCCGAGCTGTTCGAATAACATCTATAAAACTCCTGGACACTTCCCTTAAGAAGGGTATAGCTTGTAAATATTTATTAAAGTTGTGGTTTTTAAAAACAAAACAACCCGCGTTAAATTGAATTAATGCGGGTTGTGAATTACATAATTAAATTAAATCTAGGTATTATTCGTGCTATCACTTTTTCCAAGACTCGTTTATTAACCATCAGACAACGGCTTAATCGTCGTCGTCATCATCTTCGTCATCTTCATCGTCATCTTCGTCATCGTCGTCGTCTTCCGGCTTCAATACCATCTTGCCCGCCGCCAGACTCGCATCCAAATCCG
>CAZTCY010000016.1:0-41812 GCA_964612715.1 uncultured Nitrosomonas sp.
TAAACGGCTCTATCCATGATTGTCCTGGTCCTGATTTAGTTCCAAAAGATAATAATTGACCTTGCCTGCTTTTCCCTTGCGCCAGATATGCCAGTGTTGCAAGTGTTTATCGAAGTCGGGAGTGTGTTCGGTCTCAAGATAAACCCGCGCATCCTTAGCCAGAAGCGGTGGCAGCAGGGGCAGTATTTTCGGCAATATTTCCAATCGGTAAGGGGGGTCGAGAAATACAATATCAAATTTTCGTGTATCGGTAACCAAAAAAACGGCAGCATCCATTTTGATCAGTTCGGCTGAATCCGCTTTCAGTTTGATTTTGTTTTCCGATAATGCTTGATATGCGTTGTTATTGGATTCTATCATTACTACTTTTGTTGCACCACGCGAAGCGGCTTCAAAGCCGAGCGCGCCGCTGCCGGCAAAAAGATCAAGACAGCTTAAACCTGTCAGATCCTGTCCGAGCCAGTTAAAAAGTGTTTCACGCACTCTGTCGGGGGTTGGACGCAAATCCACGTAAGGTGGAAAAGTAATCATGCGACTTCGCCACTGGCCGCCAATGATGCGGATCCTGCCTGAATTTAAAGTCATGTAAAAAGAAAAACGGAGTTATGATTAGTTGTCAGTCGTTTCCATGGCACCGACGATGACTGCGACTATGTTATCCGGGTCGATGCGGCGCTGAAATGCATCCTTGATTTGAGCAACCGTAACTGCTTCAACCGCTTTTAAATAATCGTCCAGATAGGTTAAAGGCAAGTGATAAAAGCCCATCATGGCCAGGTATCCTAGAATTTTCTTGTTACTGTCAAGGCGCAGCGGAAAGCCACCAATGATGTTTTGTTTTGCGGACAGCAGTTCTTGCTCCGTCGGACCGCTGGCAATAAAGTCCCGCAAAACGCTTTGTGTTAAAGTCAGTGCTTCTTCAGACTGATCTTTCCGGGTTTGCAATCCGATCTTAAAAGGCCCTTTTTCTTTCAGCGGTGCGAAAAAACTCTGAACACTGTACGCCAGCCCCCTTTGTTGACGGATTTCTTCCATCAGGCGTGACACAAAACCGCCTCCGCCCAGAATGTAATTGCCGACAAGGAGCGGGAAATAATCCGGGTCAATTCTGCTGAGTCCTGGGTAAGCCAGCAGGATGTGGCTTTGAGTCGCGGGATGTGTAATTCTTTCGATACCGTCTTGTGGATTTTTAACGGGCGGAATTGATGTACTCTTGTTTTTTTCTGAGCGCTTGGGAAGATTCTGTGTCAGAAAGTCTGCAATGCGTACAGCTTCCTGTTTGTCGATGTCGCCAATTATGGCAATGACGGTATTATGTGCGACATAATGTTTTTGATAAAAGGAAACCAGATCATTGCGTTGAAGGGTTTCAATAGTTTCGATTTCCCCGGAATCATTCATGGCGTAAGGATGATCGCCATACAGCATGTTCATGAGCGCACGGTCAGCAATATAACCGGGTTTTGTGCTGGATTCTTTGATGCTGGCAATAATTCTGGTTTTCTCACGTGAGAGAATGTTGTCGGAGAATTCAGGACGCTGCAGGATTCTGGAAAAAATGTCGAGAGCCTGCTTGCGTTCGCGATCGTTGCTTAAGGTGCGCAATGTCAGGCCGGCGCGATCTGCGTCAAAATGTCCGCCGAGCTGCGCACCGACATCCGCGAGTGCATTCGCTATGTCATCTTCCGACAGGCCGCCGGCGCCAAGACTCAATAAATGCTGTGTCAAACTGGCAGCACCGGATTTTTCTTTCGTATCCATGCTGCTGCCGGCAGCAAATTCCACGCTGATATCCAGCATCGGCAGCGTGTGATTCTCTACAAAATAGACGCGCGTGCCGGAAGAGGTCTGCCAGAATTCGATAGAAAGCGAGGCTGATAGGGAATGGGTAAAAACACTGGTCAGCAAAAAAAATATCAGTTGTTGGATACGCATAAAAATGTTCTCACAGAATACGTCAGAAAATATTAACCGCTGTTTCTCAGTCCTGATGTTACGCCGTTGATGGTTAAATGTATGGAGCGCTTGATTTCATCGCTGTCTTCTCCAGACCGATAACGCCGCAAAAGCTCAACCTGCAGATGATTTAACGGATCGATATAAGGCATCCGATTACGGATACTGCGCGCCAGCGTAGGATTGTCCTGCAACAGTTCCGTGTTGCCGGTGATGGAAAAAAGCCACTTGTTGCAGCGTTCCCATTCTGCGCGAATACGACCGAAAATTTGATTGCGCAACGCCTCATCCGTTACCAGTTCGGCATAACGTGAAGCAATACCCATATCGGTTTTCGCCAATACCATATCCATGTTTGATAACAAAGTTTGCATAAACGGCCAGGTCTTGTACATCTTCTGTAGCAGTGCCAGTCTTGTTTCCTGATCTTCTTGCACGAAAGCTTCAACAGCGTGTCCGAAGCCGTACCAGCCAGGCAGCATGGTGCGATTAAGCCCCCAGCTGAATACCCACGGAATGGCACGCAGGTCTTCAATTGCATCCGATGGCTTGCGCGAGGCGGGCCGGCTGCCGATATGTAATCCTGCAATTTCTCGAATCGGTGTCGATTCGAGAAAAAACTGCTTGAACCCGGGTGTTTCAAATATCAGATTGCGGTATGCGGAAAACGAATGTTGCGATAGTTTTTCCATCGCCTGGTAGTAGTGCGGGGCATTGTCGCCGATCGGATCATTCCCCAGCAGCGTGGCTTCAATTGTCGCGGCAGCCAGCGTCTCAAGATTCCGTCTGCCGATTTCAGGTTCGGCATATTTGCTGCTGATCACTTCACCTTGCTCGGTTACGCGGATTTGCCCATTCACGCTGCCGGGCGGTTGCGCCATAATGGCCTGATAGCTGGGTCCGCCACCGCGCCCGACCGTACCGCCGCGGCCATGGAAAAGTCTTAACTCAACCTGATGTTTGGCAAAAACCTGGGTCAGTTCAATTTCCGCCTTATAAATTTCCCAGTTGGAGGTTATGAAACCGCCGTCCTTATTGCTGTCGGAATAGCCGAGCATGACTTCCTGTACGTTATTCCGTGAAACCAGCAGCTTTTTATAATAGGGCAGTGAAAATAATTGATCCATGATTGTGCTGCAACTGCGCAAATCGGTAATGGTTTCAAAGAGCGGAATGATGTTTAATCCGAGGCGCGGATTTTCACCTGCCTGCAACAACCCGACTTCCTTTAACAGCAGCGCAACTTCGAGCACATTAATAATATGCGTTGTCATCGAAATGATGTAATTGGGTATCGCGGCATGACCAAAGCGCCGATGAATATTCGCCGCTTTTTGCAGAATACGGAGCTCGCTTTGTGTGGGCTCGGAGTATTCCAGATAGGGTGAAAGCAGCGGCCGTGGACTGCTGATTTCTGTGAGCAGCCAATGAATACGGTCATTCTCAGGTATTTCCAGGTAGTCGGCACGATGTGTGCCGAGTTCATAGAGCTCGGCAACGACCTGTGCGTGTACTTTACTGTGTTGACGCATGTCCAGCGGTGCAAGATGAAAGCCAAAAACATCCGCAGCGCGCCGCAGGTTTCGCAGTGTGCTGCGTGCAATCCAGTCGGATTTGTGATGTTTGAGCGATTGGATGATCACATCGAGATCGTGGACGAATTCCGCACTGTCGGCGTAAGGTTCCACTGAATCCAGTAATTCCTTTTGTTTCGGGGTATGCCCTAAACGCAGACAGGTTGCTGCAAGACGTGCGCCCATGCTGATAAATGCACGGCGATAGGGTTCGTCAATGCGGCAGGCGGGAATGTCGGGAGATGAGGCGGCAAGTTCTTCGAGTTCATCGGTAATGTCAATCAGACGCTCGGCCAGACTCATGGTGCTGCCAATTCTTTCAACTTCGGTTATGTAATAGTCCAGTGCCAGAGCCGATTGACGTTCAATAGCATAAAGCAATACCTGGTGCGTGACAAAGGGATTGCCGTCACGGTCGCCACCGATCCAGCTGCCTATGCGTAAAAAGGAATGCACATAGGGTGCATGTTCTCCCATATGCCGCTCCAGCAGATTTTCAATTTTGGCGTAGATATAGGGCACCTGCGATAAAAAGGTGTGGGTGTAATAAGTCAGGCCATTATCAATTTCATCATGCACTGACAAGCGAACCGAGCGCAGCATACGCGTTTGCCATAAAATTTGTATCATGGCACGCAGGTTTTCTTCGTTTTGCCGCATTTCATTCGGTGTGAGCTCGGTATAAGCCCGTTCTCTCAACAATCGCTCGATGGTCAATTGGCAGTCAAGAATACTTTTGCGTTGTACTTCCGTCGGGTGTGCTGTCAGTACCGGTGAAACAATTGCTTTGGCAAAAAATTTCGCCAGCGTCGCGCTATCGATTCCATTCCTGATCACTCTGTCCAGTGCCAGGGTCACGCTGCCGGCCTGTGGCGGCGATCCGGCACGCAGATGTGCACGGCGGCGCCGATTGTGATGCACATCTTCGGCGATATTGGACAGCTGCGAAAAATAACTGAACGCGCGAACGACGACTACGGTTGCTCTGTTGCTGAGTTCGGTCAGGATCTGGTCCAGTTTCTGGCGTGCCTGAGGGTCCTGTTCACGGTGAAAGCGGATTGCGGTCTGACGGATTTTTTCCACCAGATCAAATGCTTCTTCACCTTCCTGTTCTCTCAGCGTATCTCCAAGCATGCGGCCCAAAAAGCGAATATCTTCTCGAAGTGGTAAATCCTTATCGTCATGGGATTCTTGTTCGAAATGACTCTCCAAACCTGCTCTATGCATAGTGTTACTTCACCTTTAGTTTAAATGTATTGTTTATACTCAGCTAACCTGACTTGACTTGACTCAAGTTTATCCAACTCAGCATCGGTCGTGCTAGAATGATTGTACATATTGTTTTTTGTAATTTTTATTTAGTTTTTTAATGTCCAGTTCACTACATTTTACGCCACAGAGAATTGTTATCGCGTCACGAGAAAGTCTTCTTGCCATGTGGCAGGCAAAATTTATCCGGCAGCAATTAATCCAATTATACCCGCAAACCGAAGTAGACATACTCGGCATGACGACAAGGGGAGACCAGATCCTTGATAAGTCTTTATCTAAAGTTGGTGGTAAAGGGCTTTTTATCAAGGAGTTGGAGCAGGCTCTGGAAGAAAGGCGTGCCGATATTGCAGTGCATTCGATGAAAGACATGCCGATGAACGTGCCCGAGGGGTTTGAGCTGGCGGCAATTACCGAACGCGAAGACCCGCGTGATGCATTCGTTTCCAATCACTATCAGAGCCTGGAAGAATTGCCGTCAGGTAGTGTTGTCGGCACATCCAGTTTGCGGCGGGAAAGTCAGTTGCGCGCGCGGTTTCCACACCTGGAGGTCGAGCCGTTGCGGGGCAACGTGCAAACCCGCCTGCGCAAACTAGATGATGGGCAGTATGCAGCGATCATCCTGGCTGCGGCAGGACTTAAACGCCTGGGTCTGTCGGTACGTATTACCGCTTTATTGAGCCCTGAACAAAGTTTACCCGCTGTAGGGCAGGGTGCGCTGGGTATCGAATGCCGGGAAGATCGACCGGATCTGGTTGCATTGTTGCAGCCGCTGCATCATCAGAAAACTGCGTACTGTGTCAAGGCTGAGCGTGCGATGAGCCGTGTACTGGGTGGCAGTTGCCAGATACCGCTGGGTGCTTTTGGTGAAATTGTGGGCGATACGTTGAAGTTGCGTGGATTTGTCGCCAGTCCTGACGGTAAACAGATGGTGAGTACCGAATTAAACGGCGAGCCGGAAAAAGGTGAAGCGCTGGGTAAAACAATGGCACAAAATCTGATTGCCCAGGGGGCCGACAAAATTTTGGCGGAAATTGTTCCCGCGGGCGGTTGGTGAAGGCGGTAAGAAGATGGGTTCCCAATCCATGCCGCTTGAAGGCGTCAGTGTTCTGGTCACCCGACCGGAACACCAGAGTGCGATTCTGGCTGAAGGTATTCGCAGTCTCGGCGGCAATCCCGTTATTTTTCCCGTACTGATTATATCCGATGTAAAGGATAAGTCGCTCGTGATGGCATGTATTGAACGGCTGGACGCATATGATCTGTGTATTTTTGTAAGTCCGAATGCCGTGCATAAGGCGATGCAACTGGTTCGGGCACAGCGTTCCCTGCCGTCACACATGAAGATTGCTGTGGTGGGCAAAGGTAGTGCGGATGCACTCAGGGAATATGGTGTTGAAGATATTGTCGTGCCTGCCGGGCGGTTTGACAGTGAAGCTTTGCTTGAACACGAAGTGTTGCAAAAGGTTTCAGGGAAGCGGATTGTGATCTTTCGGGGTAATGGTGGCAGGCCGTTATTGGGCGATATACTGAGGCAACGTGGAGCAATCCTGGATTATGCAGAATGCTATTATCGCGGCAAACCTGACGTGGATGCGGCGGAATTACTTTTAAACTGGTCACATGACCGAATAAATGCTGTTATTATCACAAGTAGCGAAGGATTACATAATTTATTTGACATTATCGGCCAAGCTGGCCAACAATTGCTGAGGGTGACACCTGTATTTACCGCTCATGAGCGTATTGCCAGTATTGCAAGGGAGGCCGGGCTGAAAAAAGTGGTTCTAACAACAATGGCTGGAGATGAAGGCATTATACAGAGTTTACGGGAGTATTTTAGGGCACAAAAAAATCCTGAAACTCAAGTGATCGGAAATAATTTTGGTTGACGTGAGTGGCGTGAGAAAAGTTTGGATATTCGTGTATGTCAGAGATTATTGGAACTCATGCAGTCGGAGTCAGGGTGTTGCGTTATGATAGGTTGTAGGTGAATTTGAATAGGATAATGAAAAACTCTGGGCCTATAGTTAGCATGTTCTAATATTGCATCATTTCTCGGATGATCGTGTTGAATCGGCATAGTCAACTGCATCAGCCAATCAGAGTGCAATAAGCAATATCGATTATCGGCCCCGATATTTTAAAGGGGGAGAGAATATGAGACTGATACTTTGGGTGTTGGTGCTGTTTGCAGCTGCTGTTGCCGTGACACTTGCTGTCGAAGAATATAGTGCAGGCACGATCATGGTGGAAATACCGCCGTATGAGAAAAAGGAACTGCCGCTGGACTACGCGATTGTCGGCGTACTGGCGGTTTTTTTTGTATTCTATATCCTGGTCCGTGTGCTGGGCGGATTGCTGAATCTGCGTGCGATCAGGTCGGAATCGCTGATGATGAACGGATTGCAAGCTTTTTTTGAAGGCGATTATGTGCGGGCCAGAAAGTATGCTGCAAAAGGCTTCAAGCGCTCAAGTGAACCATTGATTAAATCCGTCAATGCAGTTGTGGCAGCGCGTTCCGCGCATGAACTGGGTGATAAAGCCACATGCGAAGCGGTATTGCGCGGAGCGGAAGACGATATATCCGATGAAAAAGCGCTGCGTCTGATAACCAAAATTGATCTGCGGGTGAAGGATGGCCGTTATCAGGAGGCTCTGGACAGTTTCGGAGAATTGTATAAAACCGGCGGATTGCAATCAACGCTTGTTTTGCAACTGGAAATGGAAGCGCAAAAACATGTCGGGAATTGGGATGCGGTATTAGAAATATCCAGCATTTTGATCCGTCGTCATCCGCTTAACAAAGATTATTTCGAGAAAATAAGATTTGAAGCGCATATGGAAAACTTTAAGCGCAAAGCTTTGGATCGGGATTCTTTGAATAAATACTGGTTTGGCCTGACCGAGTACGAGCAGAGCAATAACCAGTTGGCCGCTGTGGCTGTACGCGCTTATATCGCGTTGGGCGAGTGTGCGATGGCGCATAAGATAATCGAGCAGAATGTGCAGAATGGATGGAGTGCGGACTTGATTGCACTTTATGCCGAATGTCTTAATTATCATGTCAACAGACAAATCGAGTGTGCTGAAGTTTGGCTCAAGGCGCAACCGAACAATGCCGGTTTGTTGCTGACACTGGGCAAACTATGCACACACTGCGAACTATGGGGTAAAGCGCAGAATTATCTGGAAGCCAGTATTTCAGTCGAACCCAGTACGACAGCTTATTTTGCATTGGCGCAATTGAATGAAAAACTGGGAAAACATGAGATGGCCATGGATAACTATAATAAGGCTGTGGAGCTCACGCTGAAAAATGGCTAGCGACGTTACTATATTTATGGTTATGGCCTGTTATTGATCGAGGGTGTAAAAACGTCAGAGAAAAAGCCGTCCTTGGGCAAATTGCGCAATGTCGTAAAATCCTGATAAGCGGCCTTGACCATGACCGGAGAACCGCAAGCATAAACCTGGTGGTTCTCCAGCGTTGCATAGTCCTGTAAAACAGCCTCGTGGACGAACCCTGTCCGCCCTATCCATGCGTCTTCAGGTCGGGCGTCGGAGAGTACAGGAATAAAAGAAAAGTTTCTATGCTGTTGTTGCCATTGCGCGATAAGATCCAAAAGATACAGTTCTGCCTTGTTGCGAACACCCCAGTATAGCGTTATGGTGTGCAGAATGTTTTTGTCGTCTTTACCACTTTCCTGGTAAAACATATGCTCGAGTATGCTTTTAATCGGCGCAAAACCTGTTCCGCTGGCCAGGAATATGATCGGCGCATCAGGTGGCGTGGCCCGGAGAAAGAAAGAGCCCAGCGGTCCTTTGAAGCGAAGAATATCTTTGACTTTCATTGTGGTGAAGACCTGTTCTGTAAACACGCCTCCGGGGTAATTACGTACATGTAATTGCAGAACTTCGTCATCATGCGGAGCATTGGCGAGTGAGAAACTGCGACGTTTATCATCCTTGAGCAGGATATCGATATATTGCCCCGCCATGAACTGTAACCGCTGATTGGCGGGCAATTTTAGGGAAACGATCATGACATCCGGTGCAACGCGCTCCAGTTTTTCAACCCGGGCTGGCAATGTTTTGATCTCGATGTCTTTGATAGCGCTGATTTCATGACATTCAATCACCAGATCAGACAGTGGTTCGGCGCAACAAAATAACGCCATTCCGGTCTTTTTCTCCTCGTCTGTCAGCGTTTCGTCATTATAGTGGCCATAATTGACTTCGCCTTCCAAGATCTTGCCTTTGCAGATGCCGCATGATCCGTTACGGCAGCCGTAGGGCAGAGAAATGCCCTCGCGCAAAGCGGCCTGTAATATGGTCTCTCCGGTTACGGTATTCAGAACATGTTCACTGGGTTTTATAAGGATTTTGTGCATCATTGAACTGCAAAATAGAATTGAAAATTAGAGAAAGGGAATATATACAAAAAGCTATATGAAAAAAACTGTGCTCATGATTGGTTGTGGTGATATCGCCCTGCGTACGGTGCCGCTTTTGCAAGAAAAATATCGAATTTCCGGCTTATTTCGTCAACCGGATAAAGCACGCCTGTTCCGCTCGCGCGGTGTCACGCCAGTCACGGGAGACCTTGACCGGCGTGACAGTCTCAAAAAACTTGCGGGTATCGCGCAGATTATCATACATCTGGCGCCACCGCAGAATCACGGAAAGCGGGATACACGTACTGCCAATCTGCTCGCTGCGCTGTCAAAAAGGACAAAAGGAAAATCTGGAATTCTACCACAACAACTTGTCTATATCAGTACCAGTGGCGTCTATGGCGATTGTCAGGGTAAAATAATCAACGAAGCCCGGCGTTTAAAGCCGATCAATGACCGCGCTATTCGCCGGGTGAATGCTGAAAGCCAGATACGCAGTTGGGGCAGGCGCAACCATATTCCGGTTACAATATTGCGCGTTCCCGGTATTTACGCTGGCGATCGTCTGCCGTTGAAAAGAATCCGGGAAAACATTCCTGTTTTTACAGCCCGGGACGATAGCTATACCAATCATATACATGCTGATGACCTTGCACGGATCATTTGCGCGGCGATTCGCTATGGAAAATCCGGTCGGATATATAATGCTACGGATGATACGCAGATGAAAATGGGTGATTATTTCGATCTCGTCGCCGACCATTTCAATTTACCCCACCCGCCGCGCATCCCGCGCGATCAGGCAGCAGGCCGTATTTCGCCAGGCATGCTGTCCTTCATGAATGAATCAAGGCGCATCAATAATATGCGTATGAAAAAAGAATTGCATGTGAGACTGCGGTATCCGACGGTTGTGGCGGGGGTACGTGAAGAAGGATCAAAGGAATCAATGAAGGATAATGCTCCATCAGACAGAACGGCAGGTTAAATATCAGCTGGAGAGCCGGATTTACGCGACAACAAACCCTGTTAAATCATTTCTTTCCAAGGTATAATCACACCCTTTGCAAAACTGGATTTTATGGTAGGCGGTTGGTTGTAAAATAAAAAAATATAACAGTCATTACAATGCAGCTGCCCGGGTGGTGAAATTGGTAGACACAAGGGACTTAAAATCCCTCGGACATTGCGTCCGTGCCGGTTCGACTCCGGCCCCGGGCACCAGTTAAAACAATTACTTATTCCGCTTTCTATTGCCTGCTGCTGGATTATTCTGCTTCGCAATTGCCGATTTTAAATGCTCGTTTTATCGGTTTAACCTTATCCCCTTTCTGTCCTCTGACGTACCCGCTCGGTCATGGTGACGTTGGAGTGACCCAGCTGTTTTTGTGCGCGGCCTTTGTCCCGTCAGGTAGACCATATTATTGCATCCCGTAGTGGCCTCTGGCTTGCAGTCTTATAAACAGAGTCATAAGTATTGTCTTCAATGTATATGTCCTTGCGTCTGATTTCTTTGTTTCCTTTTATGCCGGTGCACGGATTCGGCAGATCTATATAGCCCTTCTCCCCTTCTCTCATGCAAAATTCCAAATAAAGCTAAATAATGCCCTTTCCCTGTTTGCCCTGACTTTTGCTTCGCACCAATTTAGGTATTGCTTGATGTGCAGCGTTTTGATTTGATTGGGCGGAGCTGGTGGATTGTTGAGAAACAAGTAAAGTTGCTTGAGAAGTGTAGGCAGCAACTTATGTCAGACTGAGAACACCGGGAAGCTGATATTGCATAATTTGCTCGAGATACATTCTGGCGCGTCTACTGACGCCTGCACCATGCTTGAGGTAGGTCCGTGCGGCTTCGCATGGCGAGTAATCGCTGACCCGATAACCCAGGGTTTCAATTTCAGCTGTTGTCAGTGATGATACAGTCAGCTGTCCTGTTTCCAATTTGATCAGTCGCAGCCTGTTTCCCTGTTTTGCGACGATTATGGCAGTCTGGCGGTGGTGATTGATGAGTACGGTAGGTTGCATGAATGATCTATTCTGTTAATTCCGGTACGGTTACAGTATCAACAGTCCGGAACATATTGTGTATCATGCGCAAGATAAATTGAGCGCGACCGGTATCCCAAGGGGTAAATCTGGGGAGCTGATAAATATCACTGTCGTAATCTGCGGCACCCCATGCTGTGGCGAAGGCCGCTTCAAAACCGATTTTTCTGAGCATGGCCACATGCTCCGGAAGATAATCCTGCCTCGGTTTGCCATTGGGGTAGGCGAAAAAACGCACCGGCGCCTGAATGATATCTTCAAGTTTTGACTTTCCGTCAGCGATCTCAGCATAAGCAGTTTCATATTCGGTGCGTGCAAGAATCGGATGATTGCGCGTATGGCCGCCGATTTCCATTCCAGCGCGATGAAGTCGTCTGAGTTGATCCGTTGTCATCATGACAGTATCGGGTAATGTTACCGGTATTAGCTGACATAGTTGCTCGATCAGCGTATGTCTATTGTCAAACGACAGGTATTTTAATTTACCAATCAGTGTAAATAACGTCTGACGGCGCTGTTCGGGTGAACCGATTTCATGTTTTCCCAAGCCGACCGCATTAAGATCCAGACTGTCTCCTGGCACGCGTCTGATGAGTTCGATAATCTTATCATTCCACATCATACCGCCGTCAATAAAACCGGCTGCGATAAAAAATGTAGCCGGGACGCCGTATTTTTGCAAAATAGGCAATGCGTTTTCGGCATTGTCAGCATAACCGTCATCGAAAGTGATGCAAGCTGCTTTACTGGGCAAGTTCTTTTCTTTTAATCGGTTAATGGCTTCAGGCAGTGGCAGTACGTTGAAGTATCGAGACAGCGTGCGAATCTGCATATCAAAAAAATTTTTATCACACTGGTCGTTCGTTAGTGAATCCGGCTGTGCGAGAACCCTGTGGTAAATTAAAATTGACAATCGTGCGTGTCCACCTGAAGGTGAAAATACTGATGTCAGCAAATTTGCCGGGATGGCGCCCAGCTGATCTAATAAGTCAGGTATTGTTTTCATCCTGCGGTTGTGATCGTTTTCCGCATAGGATAAATGCATGACACAGCAGTTGGCCGAATATCGGAATGTGATACCAGATCCATTGGGCGATACGTGTTTCCACAATCCATTGAAAACGATACCAGCGTGCCGGCAGGATCGGCAACCAGTGGAGCTGAATATCAGTCAGGCCATTGTGCTGCATTAAATGAGACAGCGTGTGTTTGCTCTCATAGCGTAAATGTATCGGTCTGTTCAATACCCAGCGTGTGAATTGCTCCCAGATATGTGGCAGGCATCGACCGTTCAGGGCATCTATGCAGACATACCCGCCGGGTTTGACCATTTTTGCCAGGCCCTGAACAGCATTACCGGAATCGCCGAGTGCCTGTGTGACGCCGAAGCAAATGACACCATCAAAAGAGTATGGTTTGATCGGAATTTTATTGATATCCGCTACGCACCACGCAATTGAGTCGTCACTCCTGGATTTGGCTTTTTGTATCGATGGAAAAGAATAATCCAGCCCAACGATCTCGACACCTTGCTGGGCGATAAAACGTGTATAAGTACCCGCGCCGCATCCTGCGTCCAGCCAGATATTTTTTTTTAACCCTGGATTATTGTTCCAGATTTCCTTGAATTTGCGTAAACGTGCATCCAGACCCGTTGTCGACCATCCGGCAATACCGGCATCGTCTTCAGCCCGTGCGGCGAAGTTTTCGAATCTTTTGCGCCATAATTTCTCGAATGAACGCGGCTTATTCATTTATGATTTATTGTGTACGTTACCGAGAGATGTGTTGTTTGATATTAACGTCGTATAAATGGATTTGTAGGGTGCGGCACTGACGCTCCAGTTGCGTCCCACTTTTACTTTGTATAGTCCATTTTGAATGATTGCATCGAAATCACTTGTTTTGTATGCCAGTTTTAATTGTGAAATAAGACTGTCCATATCACCAGCCTTGAATAATAAACCATCTTTCTGGTCTGTTATAAGTTCTTTATGGCCGCCGACATCCGAAGCCAGGCATGGGCGTCCCATTGCCATTGCTTCTAGCGGTTTGAGCGGTGTGACCAGATCGGTCAGTCGCATCGACAATCGCGGATAAACCAGTAAATCTATAATGCTGTAATATCGCATTACTTCTTTATGATTGACACGGCCTGTGAAAGTGACGTGACCGGAAAGATCAAGTTGCGCTACCATTTCTTTAAGTTTGTTTTCGGTTTGCCCGCCGCCCACCAGCAGCAGATGCAGGTCGGGACAGTCATTTTTCAGTGCAGGCATTGCTTTGACGAGTAATTCCAGCCCTTCGTATTCGTAAAAAGAACCAATAAATCCGTAGATCTTTTTGCCTTCAAGTTTAAGGTCTGTCAATAACGCAGTGTCTTTCTCAGTTATTGGTTTGAATTGGTCTATGTTGACAGCATTGGGTATGACTGTAATTTTCTCGGAAGGAATGCCGCGTATCTGTATATCGCCCTTTAGTCCTTCGCAGATCGTGGTGATATGATCAGCACGTTTTAATACGTAGGTCTCCAGCGCTCTGGAAATTTTGTACCGCAGATTATTTTCTGTGCATGTTCCATGACTTACAGCCGCATCTTCCCATGATGCGCGCATTTCATAGAGTACCGGTATATTATGTTTTTTTCCTGCGTGGAGCGCTGCCAGCCCGTTCAGGCAGGGTGAATGCGCGTGCAGGATATCGGGTTGTTCGCGCGCGATGACGGATTCAAGCGTCTTATTCAGAGTCAAAACAACATCCAGCTGATTAACAACGGGAATTTTGCTGAGATAAGTTGGGTATGTACGATAAAAAGTCAGCCCGTCAATATGTTCGACCGCATCGACGCAAGCACTGTTTTGTGCGTGTTTGCAGCTTGTTATCATGGCTGTCCTTATACCCATTTGATGTTGTACGGCCAGGATCGATCGCGTGCGGAATGTGTAGCCGCTATGTAGCGGCAGGGAATGATCGAGTACATGCAGTACCTTGATAGACTTGTTTTCAGACATATTTGCTGGAGTTGATGTGTGTGTAGAGTTGCTTGGTTTGTGATGGATTGCCGATAGTAATTGCATATAACGGATTTGAAGTTGTTTTATTAACAATCATACTAATGTCAATCCTTTAGAATATTGAAATAGCTGTGTTATGTGATGACTTTGTTCAGAATTTTTTGATTTCAGCTTTAAGAACCTGTTCAAGATCTCACTGAAGGGCGCATTGCAGCGTTAAAATCGAACTCAAAATACTCACATACTGCAAGTATGCTCCGCTTTTTACTCGGCGCAAGCGCCTCGCCCTACGGGCCAGCCTTACGGCTGTTCGCTGCGCTTTGCTTGCGTCATTCAATTTTGCCTTGCACTGTACCCCTTGATCGAGATCTTGAACAGGTTCTAAGAAGGCAAGAAATCTTTCTCTTTGGCTTTGATTAAATATAACATGGGCTTGTCGAAAGAACTCAAAAATTTGGTACAAGTAAGACCCCGTTGACACAGCCCATTAAATCGTAAAATCATTCGAAAGCTCCGCATCAAACCGTTTCTTCCTCAGAAAACCCCAGGCATGACGCAATGTGCCAGGCTATTTACGCGTAAGTGAGTTTCTCCTGCAAATCCTGCGAATAGCGTTTTATCCTGGATCGATCTTTTATCTTTAATTACAGGTAAATTGAAGCTCATACTTAAGAATCGAGCGTTATAGTCGATAACCCATATCAACAGTATCGATTATAACTGACGGTTAATGCGGAGAAATTAATGGAGAATGTGTTTCTTGGAAAACAACCCATACTTGATCGTAATCAAAATTTAATCGCTTATGAATTGTTCTTTAGATCAAATAAGCACGACGAAAGAGCCGATTTTGATGATGATCTTGCAGCAACAGCTAACGTCATTGTTAACGCTTACGGGCATTTTGGTATACAAAATATACTGGGGGAACAGCGTGGATTTATCAATATCAATAGAGAGTTGATTTTAAGTGATACTGTTGAGTTGCTGCCTTGCAATCATGTTGTGCTGGAGATCAAGAGTACAGACAAATTTGACGATGAACTTATCGAGAAATGCTCCAAATTAAAAAAAATGGGGCATCAGTGCGCGCTTGATGGTGTTGTAACGTTTAATGAAGAGATTCAGCGCATCTTACCTATGATCAATATTGTGAAAATAGACGTATCGCAACTCGATAAAGAAAGCCTTGCCAGGTTAGTCAATCAGTACAAGCGCTGGCCAGTTTTGCTGCTTGCAGAAAAAGTAGAAACCCGTGATCTGGCTAAAGAATGTATGGTTTTGGGTTTTGAAATGTTCCAGGGATATTACTATGCCAAACCGGAAAATATTTCCGGTAAACGGGCCGATCCGGCCAAATTATCACTTCTGAAGTTGTTGCAGCTTATCATGAGCAACAGTGACATTGAAGAAATAGACAAAGAATTCAAGCGACAACCCGGTTTGAGTTATAACCTGTTGCGCATGGTTAATTCATCCGCCAGCGGACTTCCACAAAAAATCAATTCTATAAAACAGTCGATTATGTTACTGGGGCGAAAGCAGTTGCAGCGCTGGATACAGTTGCTTCTCTATACAACCGATCATTCCGGCGACGGCGACAGTACGGCGAATGCGTTGTTACAAACAGCCGCTGCACGTGGCAAGCTCATGGAGCTCATTGCTGGTGTAGAACGTCCACATGATAAAACGCATCAGGAAAGAGCGTTTATGGTCGGTATTTTATCTTTGCTAGATACGTTGTTAGGCATCGGAATGCAGCAGATTATCAATAAACTGAGTATTCCGGAAGACATGAGTGAAGCACTTTTAAATCGGTGTGGGCGTTTAGGGCAAGAACTTAAATTGATTGAGGCCAGTGAAGCCAGTCAACTTGAGACTGTTCAAGCTATATTGGGTGAACTGGGTTTTCTAAATCAAAGTGAATTGACCGGTTTGGAACTGGAAGCACTCGGATGGGTAAATCGGATTGGTGATGCGGCCCATTAATACGTGAAAAATATAAGATGACCTTTAATAGGTAGGGCATAACAATGACAAATAATCAAAATGAGCATATCGAGCCAGATTTGTGCATGTCTGACAATTCTTTAAATGAAGTCAATGGTATTTATAACGATGAATCAGATGAGTTCTTTTTAGATATCAAGAGTGATTTAAGCCAAATTGATCGACTTGTCAGTGATGCTGTTAATAATCTGGTTGTTAACTTCAAGTTTATCAGCCAATTGACGAAATCGCATTATGAGATGGTAATGGCTATTGAGAAGCTGGCGATACCCAATGAAAGTGAACCTGTTCTTGAGCTGTTGAGAAGGCAAATGATGATTGCAGACAAAATTGAACATGAACTGGAGGCAGCGATTACATCGCTTCAGTTTGGAGATTTGGTAACCCAGTTGTTGGCGCATACATCAAATCAGCTTGATGTATTCATTAAAGTCTTACAACGTATCGATTGTCATAGTAACTTGCAAAGAGAGGATAAATTGATCGATGGAGACAAAAGTATTTCTCAGGCAATGCAGATAGCACGATCCAGAAACAAGAAAAAACCTGTTGTTCAACAAGCTATGCACAACGGTGAAATAGAATTGTTTTAAGTATAAGTGGTAATTTTTATAGATATCAGGGAACAAAATCGGTTTAAGGAGTGAATCAATGGCAAAGACAATACTGGCGGTGGATGATTCAGCATCAATACGGCAAATGGTTTCGTTTACATTGAAAGGTGCGGGTTATGAAGTGATAGAGGCTGTCGATGGGCAGGATGCTTTAGATAAGGCTAAACAGCGCGTATTTAACCTGGTGTTGACGGATATCAATATGCCTCGTATGGATGGTTTAAAGTTGTTGGAAAACTTGAGAAAAATTTCCCAGTATCAGGCTATACCGATATTAATGTTGACCACCGAATCTACCGATGAAATGAAGGCGAAAGGAAGATCTGCCGGTGCTACCGGGTGGCTCGTTAAACCATTTAATCCTGGAAGTTTGGTGGAAGTCATTCAAAAGGTTATCAAATAATTTAATTGAAATGAATACATGCTTTTATTCCGACAATTAAGTTTAAGTTTTTGTTGTTTAATGTATTGAAATTTATTGGATGCTGTTTCCATAAAATAATAAGTCATTCATTACTTCATAAAGTACTCAGAGAGAATGAGGGAGAATGAAAGCATGTTTTGAACATGCCCATCAAGCCATTCAATATGCATGACAATGCGTCCTTCAGTTAAAGAATAAAATCAGAAGCTTCAGATTCAAACTTTATGTGAGTTGATGTGGTGAACTTGTAGCAATTGGATCAGACACAATTTAAGAAAAAATAGGATTGGAAATGGGTACAGATCTAGAACAGTTTTATGAGGTTTTTTTTGAGGAATCCTCGGAATTGCTCGCGGAAATGGAAGCATGCTTACTTGGACTCGACGTTAATTCACCCAACATAGAAGATTTGAATGCAATATTCCGCGCTGCTCATTCCATAAAAGGCGGAGCAGGTACTTTTGGTTTTACAGATATGACGGAGATGACGCATATGTTGGAAACGCTGCTTGACAGGTTGCGTAAAGGTGAACTGATGGTTCGTAGTGAAATGATTGATGCTTTTCTAAGAGCGGGTGATGTTATCAAAGATCAGCTTGCTGGGCATCGAGGTGATGGTGCTGCTGACCCGATTGTCGTGAAGGAAGTTTGCGATGATCTGCAGAAGTTTTCTGAGGAGTCAACGGATACAGTCATCATGGATAATAGAAATGACGTTTCGTCGTCGGCGTGTTTACAAGAACAGGAGGAATCAGGCGTTGCCGTGGAAACATCGCCTGCAGCGGAACAGTTTGCAGGAATCGTGGATGAAGATACCTCAGTGTCAGAGAATGTAAATCAAGCTGTTTATCAAATAGAATTTTCAACAACAGGATTAAGCAGCAGTTCAAAGGACAACTTATTCTTTAATTTGAGGCAACAAGGAAAAGTAGAAGTACTGACGCAATCAAGTGGTAGTGAAGTTTGTCTTCTACGTTTGACAACAAGCACGTCAGAAGAGGATATATGGGAAACATTGGCATTTGTTGTTAATCCGGCTAATTTGAAAATAGAAAAGCGAAAGGAAACCGGGGCGTCTCTAAATTCTGGTACACAGGAATCGATTGCGACTGAAGTTATAGATCGTTCAGAATTATTCAAAGAATCTGAAACTTTTTCTACCGAAACTTCCGGGAGTGCATCTTATGGCTTTTTTCCGGGTGCCCCCGCTTCTCCTATAGAAAGAGAAAGTGCCGATAGTTCTGCAAATCCCATTGATCAAATCAATACAGTAGCGAGCTCTAATTTAAATGCTAAAGCAGTGCCATCAGTTGAAACAAATTCAATCCGTGTGAGCATAGGAAAAGTCGATCAGATGATTAATCTGGTTGGCGAGCTTGTTATTACACAGGCAATGCTTGCACAAACGACTTCGGAAATCGATCCTGTTATCTCCGAAAAATTGCAAGGTGGCATGAGTCAATTGGAACGCAATACGCGCGACCTTCAGGAAGCCGTAATGTCTATCCGCATGCTGCCAATGAGTTTTGTTTTCAGCCGTTACCCGAGAGTTGTGCGTGATCTGGCGGCAAAATTGAATAAGAAAGTTGAATTAAAGACAGTGGGTGAAGGTACCGAATTGGATAAAGGCTTGATCGAGAAAATCGCCGATCCCTTAACACATTTGGTACGTAATAGCCTCGATCACGGAATCGAATTGCCTGAGAAACGGATAGCAGCGGGTAAATTGGCCAAAGGTACAATTACTTTACGCGCATTTCAACAAGGCGGCAGTATCGTGATAGAAGTTGGCGATGACGGCGCGGGACTCAATCGTGAAAAAATCCTTGCCAAAGCGCGTGAAAGAGGACTGCCGGTTCATGATGCTATGTCGGATCAGGAAGTTTGGATGTTGATTTTTGAGCCTGGATTTTCGACAGCCGACAAAGTGACTGATGTTTCAGGCCGTGGCGTGGGTATGGATGTGGTGAAACGAAATATTCAGAGTATGGGTGGGCGTGTTGAAGTGAATTCGGTTTCCGGCGTCGGTACACGTATTACGATCCGATTGCCTCTGACACTTGCTATTCTTGATGGATTGTCGGTAACCGTCGGTGATCAAATGTTTATTGTGCCGCTGACTTATATCACTGAATCGCTGCAGCCGTCCGATAACGATATCAGAACAATCGGCGGTCGAGGCCGTGTGGTTCAGGTACGTGGTGAATACTTACCTGTAATTGCACTGCACGAAGTATTTAATATCCGGCCGAAATCAACAGAGATCAAAGACGGGATTCTGGTTATCTTGGATGCTGATGGTCATAAGGCGGCCATGCTGGTTGATGAGTTGGTGGGACAGCATCAGGTAGTGATCAAGAGTCTTGAAAGTAATTATCGCCGTGTCCATGGCGTTTCAGGTGCCACCATCATGGGTGATGGCAAAGTAGCCTTAATCCTTGATACGACTGGACTCGTCATGTTGACTCAATAAGTATTGTGGAATTCTTCCCGCTACTTGTCAGATTGTTATGTATTTATAAAAGGAGGTAGCAATATGTCGCAACAACCCGCAACAATGACACCTGCTGTTAATTCAGCAGGTGAGGCCGCGCCCTGCCAGTTAAATGAGTTTCTTACTTTTCGGTTAGGCAGTGAAGAATATGGGATCGATATCCTGAAAGTTCAGGAAATTCGTGGTTATGATAACGAAGCTATAACACAAATTGCAAATTCTCCTGATTTCATCAAGGGTGTTGTCAATCTGCGTGGCATTATCGTGCCTATTATCGATATGCGCATTAAATTCAGACTGGGAAATGCCGAGTATGATCAATTCACCGTGGTGATTATTCTGAATGTGGGCGGACGCGTAATGGGTATTGTTGTTGACGGTGTGTCCGATGTGATCAGTCTCGACATGGATCAGGTGCGGCCTACGCCTGAATTTGGTTCTATTATCGATACGAAATATATCACTGGATTAGGAACGATAAACGCGCGCATGCTGATATTGGTTGATATTGAAAAATTGATGGCCAGTGAAGATATGGGATTGATTGATCAATCATTGAATTAAAGATTAGCGCTACCTGATAAATGTTTTGTAGGAGAATATTATGTTGAACAATATGACGATAAAATCACGATTGATACTAGTAATTGGCATACTTTCGCTGTTATTGATGAGCATTGGCGGTTTGGGGCTGTATGGAATCAGTCAATCCAATGAAGGATTGAAAACAGTTTATGAAGATCGTACCGTTGTGGCAATAGACTTGGGTTTTATCCTTGACCGTATGCAAGTCATACGCCTTAATTCCGTTATGGCCGCTAATTTAAGGAATGAGACTATTGCGAGAGAACGTGCCGGACTGACAGCACAGCGCGATATGGAAATCAATAATACGTGGCAGAAATTTATCGTTACAAATTTGACGCCTGAGGAAGAACAACTGGCGAATACCTGGTTGCATCAATGGCAGATATATAAGGAGTCGCGTGATCGCACCATGAGTCTGGCGCTGGCAGGTGATTTTGATGGTGCTATTGCAAATGCAAATAATGATGCCGGGCAGAAGTTTGAGACGGTGTATGGAACCATATTCAGTCTGATTGAGTTGCAAGGCCGGGTTGCTTCGCAAGAATATGCGGAAGCACAAAGTAATTTCAACAGTATTTTTATGATAACCAGTGTGGCCGTTGTCGTTGGCGTTATTCTGGCGATTGTGATCAGTATGATGCTGATACGCGCGATTGTCGGCCCGATCAATGAAGCCGTTAATGTTGCTAACGCTGTTGCATCCGGTGATTTGACCAGTCGCATCGATGTTAATTCGGACAATGAAACCGGACGTTTGATGCAAGCGTTGAAGCAAATGAATGACAATCTGGTGGACCTGGTAGGCAAAGTACGTACCGGTACTGATTCTATTTATACGGCATCGGGTGAAATTGCTTCCGGTAATGCTGATTTGAGTCAGCGTACTGAAGAGCAGGCATCCAGTCTTGAGGAAACAGCGTCTTCCATGGAAGAATTGACATCTACCGTAAGGCAGAATGCTGACAATGCACGTCAGGCCAATCAGTTGGCATCTGGTGCTTCAGAAGTGGCTGTACGAGGCGGTGCTGTGGTTGGACAGGTGGTACAAACCATGAGCGCGATTAATGACAGTTCCAAGAAAATTGTCGATATTATCAGCGTTATTGACGGTATCGCTTTCCAAACCAATATTTTGGCGTTGAATGCGGCTGTCGAAGCGGCGCGCGCTGGTGAGCAGGGCCGGGGGTTTGCAGTAGTGGCGACAGAAGTGCGTACGCTGGCACAACGCTCAGCCGCAGCGGCTAAGGAAATCAAGGAACTGATCAGTGATTCGGTCAGTAAAGTTGAAGACGGTACCAGATTGGTTGATGAGGCCGGTACTACCATGGAAGAAATAGTCAGTTCAGTTAAGCGCGTGACAGATATCATGGCAGAAATCTCTGCTGCATCACAGGAACAAAGCTCCGGTATCGAACAGGTTAATCAGGCTGTTACACAAATGGACGAAGTGACACAACAAAATGCTGCTTTGGTAGAAGAGGCGGCAGCAGCTGCGGAATCCATGCAGGAACAGGCTCAGGCACTGACACACGCGGTATCTGCGTTCAAGCTGTCGGGCGGTGGGATGTATGCTACACCACCGGTTAGAAAGAACAATCGTCCGGCTGCTGTAGCTAAACTGCCTAACCGCGGTCCGGTAACCAGGAGAACGGTTGCTAAAAAAGAAACCGAAGTCGTTTCTCAATTTGAGTCTAAGCCCAGAAAAGTTGCGGCAGGTGGCAGTGATGATTCTTGGGAGGAGTTTTAACGTATAGCGCTAACATCCATGAGACAATGAGTCTCATGAAATTCCTATTAAGATGCCTATGTAGTAGGCGCGACGACTACATAGGCATCTATCAAGTTGCCAAAGACAGGATGATGAATGGGAAAATAACTCCTAAACTGTCTGTCCAAAAAACGGGATCCACTTCTGACTATAAGCCTCTCTCGCAGATCGAGGTACTCTCGGTTCAGCGAAAAAACTGTCCGTTAAAATGGGACAACTCCACAGTTTGCAACGCAGCCAGCTGCTTTTTAAATGTCCAGCTTCTCAAGGTTCAGTTCATTCTTGAGGGGATTACAATCTGATATGCTCAAATCAAGATTTCAAGAACTGTTACCGTTCCTTTTAATGCAATGAGCAAACAGAACGCACATCACAATTTCTTTACTTCTTTTCTGAATGTATGGTAGATATGCTGAAACGATATAACTAATAGGTTAGCCATTTCCAGGAATACCAGAATACCAATGTCAAATGTTGATACGAGTACGCACCAATCCGAACTGTTTGGAAGCTGGAAACCTTCCGACTACATAGAAAAACGGGCCAAGCAGTATCAGGCATGGTACGATGGAAAGGCTGTTACCGCAAAGAGGCAATATCTTCAAATGCGCACAGCGATTGTTCTGGGCGGTGTCTTCGTGCCAGTAATAATTAATAGCGCTATTCCCTACAAAGAAGCCATCGCTTCAATTGTCAGCCTGATAGTTGCCGCTTGTGTTGCGCTTGAAAGCGTCTATCACTACCGTGAACAATGGAAGAACTATCGGTCTACCGAGCAGTTTCTCGGTCGAGAGCAGATTCTTTTTCTGACTGGAGAGGGCGACTATAAGGTCTTCAAATCTCCCCAGGAGGCATTCATACGTTTTGTTGAGCGTTGCGAAGGTGCCATAGAAGCTGAGAATGCATCTACGTTGAACATCATGACGCTGGTTCAACAGGAAGCAAAGTCGGCAAAAACCGATAAAGGAGATCAATGACTAATTTTCAGTTAATCCAATTTACGCGTAAGTTGTGTTTGTGGGTTTCCTCCGGCGGTCGGCGACCTCAAAATGCTAACACGTAACCAGTCACCTAATGTGAGACTGTAAATAAACTGTGTAAGTGTCCGGATTAAACATATTCAATCAGCCGGTCTTCGAATTCGATCATAAGCGGGTTAAAAGCAGCTTTCCGGTTTTTTATCGGTATTGTCCAGTTTCCGGAAGCTCTGCATTGCCAGGAGGATGACTTTTCTGGCGGAATCACCGGTTGGCAACAATTGGCGTTTTTTGACCACTTTTCGAATAACGCTGGGACTAACCAAATTGGTAGTATTAATTTGCTCAAGGTTTGGGTTTTATTACGCAGGCAGATTTTGAATCGGCTTGAATTGCGATGATGAGAACATGATGAAAACCCCATTTTCCTACGTACATTTTGTTTTTCTCCTTTCCCTGCTGCTTTTTATGCTGATACTAATACAGCTTGAATTGCTGGCATTTGCGTTTGAGAAACTGAATTTGCCGCCGGCGCTGGGTATGTTGATATTGGTGTTATCCCTGTTCGGCAGCGCAATCAATCTACCGGTTTTCCGTATCAGATCGGAGCAGCCGCCGCAACAGATGCTGGTCTATCAGCGCTGGGGTATTTTCAGAATACCGCTGCAGCCGTTTTCGAATGAAACACTGGTGTCGGTCAATCTCGGTGGTTGCCTGATACCGCTTGCAGTTTCGGTTTATCTGTTTGCCAACAGTGATTTGTCGATTGCCGTGACATTGCTCGGTATCACGATCATCAGCCTGATCAGCTACTGCTTTAGCCGTCCCATACCCGGTCTCGGAATCGGTATGCCGATTCTGATCGCGCCGGTGAGTGCGGCGCTGGTCGGGTTGTTTCTCAGTCCTGAACTCAGCGCGCCATTGGCTTATATCAGCGGAACGCTGGGCGTGCTGATAGGTGCCGATTTATTGCATTTGAAGGTTATTCCTCGCCTGGGTGCGCCGCATGCGTCGATCGGGGGCGCGGGGACATTTGACGGTATTTTTATCACCGGTATCGTTGCCGCATTACTGGCTTAACCGTGAGGGCCGGTTTTTTGTAACCTGTAAAGAAATGGCGGTATACTGGCGTTATGCTGAGCCAACGTCCAGAATCAAAAATCGGAAATAACGCTGACGCTGATTTTATGGCCGACCATCTGCTGCACCGGTTGTATCGCTTGCAGCAGGAGCATCGCCATATTTCGCCGCAGTTGATGGTAGAGGTTGCCCGGGAATCGGGCCTGCCGGTCAGTCAGGTTGCCGCGGTCGTCAGTTTCTATTCCTTTTTCTATCCACACCCGGTGGGCCGTTATCACGTGCTTTTCAGCAATTGCACCAGTTGCGGTTACCAGGTCGGCAGTGTCAATCTGCTCGCGTTGCTGTGTCAGCGTCTGGACATTGCACCAGGACAAACACGCGCGGACGGCGTGGTCAGTGTGGATGAGACATCCTGTATCGGTATGTGTGATCATGGCCCGTCAATGCTGGTCAATGGCATGCCGGTTGTCAATCTCAATGAAGACAGAATCGGGCAGTTGTGCGGTCTGATTTCAGCCCGGCAACCGTTGTGCGCATGGCCGGTAGACTGGATGCGAATCAATAGTCCTATCCGGAAACCCGGATTGTTATTGCAAGAACCGCCGTTATCCGGCGACAGTCTGAAAAAAGCGCTGGCAGGGGATGCACGTTTGATGCTGGAAGCCATTGCGCAATCCGGTTTGCGCGGACGCGGCGGAGCGGGTTTTGATACCGGAAAAAAATGGTTGTTCTGCCGCGAAGCCGCAGGCGATACCCGCTATGTGGTCTGCAACGCCGACGAAGGTGAGCCGGGAACGTTCAAGGATCGCGTACTGATGCAATGCCATGCCGATACCTTGTTCGAAGGGATGACGTTGTGCGCCTATGGCATTGGCGCGCAAAAAGGTTTTCTCTATCTGCGCGGTGAATACCGCTATCTGCTCGGACATTTACAGGACACATTAACGCGGCGTTATAACTCAGGATTGTTAGGCGCATCGATTCTCGGACAAGCCGGATTCAGTTTTGATATTGAAATCGTGGTCGGTGCGGGTGCCTATATCTGCGGTGAGGAATCGGCGCTCATCGAATCGCTCGAAGGTAAACCCGGCATACCCCGTATCCGCCCGCCGTTTCCGGTAACGCACGGCTATCTTGGACGGCCTACTGTTGTCAACAATGTCGAGACCTTCATCGCTGCGGCATATATCGTGCATCACGGCAGCGACGCATTCAGATCCGTGGGTACGGAAAAATCTTCAGGCAGCAAAATACTCAGCGTCAGCGGTGATTGCCAGAGACCGGGTATTTATGAATACCCCTATGGCGTCCGTATTCGGCAGATCCTCGCCGATAGCGGTGCGATCGATGCACAGGCTGTACAGATTGGCGGGCCCGCCGGATCATTGGTCGCGAAAAAGGATTTTAGCCGGCGTATCGGTTTCGAAGATGTATCGACCGGCGGTTCATTTCTGATTTTTGACGGGAACCGTGATCTGTTATCGATCAACCGGAATTTCGCACGTTTTTTTGCGCACGAGAGTTGCGGTTTTTGTACACCCTGCCGTGTCGGTACGCGCCTGCTGGAAAACAGTGTCCGGAAAATCGCCGATGGCCGTGCAACACGGCGGGACATCGATGAAATCAGACAACTGGGTGAGTTTGTCAGACAATATTCGCACTGTGGATTGGGCCATACCGCGGCCAATCATATTCTGGAGAGTCTGCAGCATTTTCCGTACGTGTTTGCAGGAAAAATGAAACAGGAAATGTTTACCCCTGCGTTCGATCTGGATGCGGCATTGGAAACAGCGCGGCAACTGACGCGGCGTGATGATGCGAATGCCCATCTGGAATAAGGATGTTCGATGACGAAGATACGGGAAACGATCTTTATTGACGGCAAAGCCATCAGTTTTACGGCAGGCCAGACGATCATGGATGCGGCACTATCCGCACAAATTTATATTCCACACCTCTGTCACTATCCGGGGCTGACGCCGTCGGGCAACTGCCGGTTATGTGTGGTTGAAGCGGATGGCCGCACGGTTGCCGCATGTACAACTCAGGCACACGATGGGCAGCAGGTCAGCAATAATACGGCCGAATTGAACGCAGCACGCACGGCGGTTACACAAATGCTGTTTGTGGAAGGCAATCACATCTGCCCGTCGTGTGAAAAATCCGGCAACTGTAAGCTGCAGGCGATGGGTTATTATCTGGGTATGCTGGAAGAACATTTCCCGCAGTTGAATCCGCACCGGGAACTGGACGCGTCGCATCCGGCTATTTTCCTGGATCGTGGTCGTTGTATCTTGTGCGGTCTGTGCGTGCGCGCCAGCCATGAGGAGGATAAAAAGGATGTGTTTGCCATCGCTGGCCGCGGCGCCGATGCGCACCTGATTGTCAATACCGGCAGCGGAAAACTCGGCGACAGTAATCTGGATGTCCATGATCTGGCGGCCAATATCTGTCCGGTCGGCGCGATTATGTTCAAGGAACGCGGTTATGTGACACCCATCGGCGAACGCATCTACGACCGGCAAATCATCAGCGATGTGGCATTTGATGAGCATGTGCCGGAACAAAAAGACGATAAATGACGATGACAGACAGGAAGATTAAAATCGCGACGACTTCTCTGGCGGGATGTTTTGGCTGCCATATGTCGTTTCTGGATATTGATGAGCAACTGGTGCAACTGAGTGACCGGATTGAATTTAACCGCTCTCCGTTGACTGATATCAAGCACTGTGGACCGAGCGATATCGGCCTGATCGAAGGCGGTGTGTGCAATGCGGACAATGTGCGCGTACTGCGCGAGTTTCGCGAGAACTGCAGAATCCTGATTGCCGTCGGTGCCTGTGCGATTACGGGTGGCGTACCGGCGATGCGTAACTATTTCGATCTGCGCGAATGCCTCGAGGAAGTCTATCTCCACGGTACAGGCGTGACAAATCCGCAGATTCCCGACGATGTCGAATTGCCGCTGCTGCTCGATAAAGTCTACCCGGTTCAGGCGGTTGTGCCGGTGGATTATTTTCTACCCGGTTGTCCGCCGCCGGCTGACGCGTTTCTGGCCATTTTGCTGCCATTGCTGAATGGGGAAACGCCGCAGATGACGGATCGCAGACTATATTACGATTGAGGATAATCACATGACACCCGAAAAATCTCCGGAACCCGGCACACGGCGGGTTGTCATCGATCCGGTCACGCGGGTCGAGGGGCATGGCAAAATTACCTTGTTGCTTGACGCGGATAATCATATTCAGGAAGCGCGTCTGCATATCATCGAGTTTCGCGGGTTCGAAAAATTCATTCAGGGAAGGCCCTACTGGGATGTACCGTTTTTTGTGCAGCGCCTGTGCGGCATCTGTCCGGTCAGCCATCAACTGGCTGCGGCAAAGGCGGTCGATCAGATCGCCGGCGTTGATCAACTGACACCGGCAGCGGAAAAACTGCGCCGTTTACTGCATTTTGGCCAGGTGCTGCAATCGCATGCACTGCATTTTTTTCATCTGTCTTCACCGGATTTTCTGTTTGGCTTTGGCAGCGATCCGATGCAGCGCAATATTGCGGGCGTGCTGGAGAAACATCCGGAGATCGCTATGCAGGGGATCAAGCTGCGCAAATTCGGCCAGCAGATTATCGAAGCGATTACCGGCAAGCGGGTGCATGGCACGGGTACGATTCCGGGCGGCATGAACAAGCCGCTGGCGCAGGACAGGCGCGATGCATTGCTTGCCGGAATAACCGATATTCTGCAGTGGGCTGAGCAGGCGGTGCACCTGAATGCGCAGATCCATACCACGCATGCGGAACATGCTGATTTCGCCACGATGCCGACGAATTATCTCAGTATGACAGGCGGAAACGGGGAACTGGAACTGTACCATGGCGGATTGCGCGCACGTTATCCGGATGGCGCGATCATTTTCGATCAATTCGATTATTGCGGTTATCAGCAGATTTTGCGTGAGGAAGTGCGGTCATGGAGCTACATGAAATTTCCGTATCTGCTGCAGCTCGGCGAAGCGCAGGGTTGGTACCGTGTAGGGCCGCTGGCGCGCGTCAATAATTGTGACAGCATCGCCACGCCGCGCGCGGAAGCGGCGCGCAAGTGTTTCAAGGCCATGGGTCAAGGCGGTCCAGTGCACGATACGCTTGGTTACCACTGGGCGCGTATGATCGAAGCGCTGCATTGCGCGGAATCGATCGAGATTCTGCTGCACGACCCCGATATCACCGGTACGGACCTGGTCGCTGAAAAAGGTGGCAGGCGGCATGAAGGCATCGGTGTGATCGAAGCGCCGCGCGGCACATTGTTTCATCACTACCAGGTTAATGACGAAGGCATTGTCACCCGGGCCAACCTGATTGTCTCAACCACCAGCAACAATCAGGCAATGAACGAGTCGGTCCGTATCGTGGCCAACCGCTATCTGGATGGACAGGAAATTACCGAAGGCTTGCTGAATCATCTGGAAGTGGCCGTGCGCACTTACGATCCCTGCCTATCATGTGCAACGCATGCGCTGGGCAAAATGCCGCTGCAGGTCGAACTGATTGATGCGGAAGGCACGCTGGTTCATCGGCTGATCAAGAACAGCGACGGGCAGTTTTGTTCGTGATAGAAAGCGCAATGTCATGTAGGGATTACATTCCGCCAGGCGGATTGAGGGAATGGAGAATGCCGTCCGTCAGACTTTCCTACGGGTAACAGGTAGCAGCCAGTTGCTTCAGTACGTTACGTTCCGGTGCGCTGTAGAACAACCGGTATTTGTCCTTGACACGCTGCCAGCGTTTGCCGTATTCGCACCAGAATCCCTTGTTCGGCGGCAGCCATTCATGCGGGGCTTTGTCGGATTTGGCCTGGTTGGCGGCGTCATCGACCACGAGCAGGTTGTCAAAGTCGTTGGCGAAAGTGCGGCGCTGCGTGCGTGTCCAGACGGATGCGCCATGCCGGTGCGCATGCGCCAGCGGCACGATATGGTCGATATCGACATCGGAAGCTTGGGTCAATGTCTTTCCGGTATAAGGGCCGATCCACAGTCCGGTTTTGACCGTGCACTGCCGGGCATCCTTGAACTGAACGGGTACCCGGCTGGTCGCGATGAGCAGTTCCTGGCGGGTGTTGCGGCAGTTCTTATCGGCATCGATCCAGTGCGGCCAGTCCTTGCGCTGGTAGGGCGTATCGGTTATCGGCATGCCTTCGGATTGTTGCGTCAGAGGTTGCCCGATGGGTTTGGGCCATTGCTGGCAGCCCGAGAGTGTTAACAGCGTTAACAACAGCGTGAATAACAGGAAATTTTTCATGTACGATAGGGTTTTGTCGGATGATTGCCGGTTGAGCCGGCGGCGATGAGTGTGAATCCTGCCGGAAAAAAACAGATGCCGAATCCAAGGCCGGATCCGCAGATAATACTATGAATCTTCCGTTCGAATACTGGCTGCATCATGCGTTGTTTTACGCATTATTATTGTCGATCCATTTTATATGTGGATTGCTGGTCATCAACTATGATGTCAAAGTCAATTACACACGCAAGATCAATCACTTCGCTTTCTTCTTTCTGCCGGTTCTGCTGCAATCATTGATTCCCTATGCCTACAGCGCAACGACATTCGTCGTGGATATCGTGTTCGTATTTGTCTTTCTGACCCTATTTGTGGAACCCATGCGTAACCGGTTTAAGCCGGTGGCCGTTATGTTCCGTTCCATAGACCGGCCCGAGGACAGGCCGCTGACACTGACATGGCTCTATACGCAGTTTCTGGCCAGCTATCTGGTGTTGATTCCAGTACTGGCCTATTTTGCGCAACAGGATATATTGCCGCTTGTGATGATTATTATTCTGGCCAATGGCATTGGCGACGGGCTTGCCGAACCGGTCGGCGTGCGGTTTGGAAAACGGAAATATACCACTTACGCCTTGTTCACCCGGAAAAAGTACCAGCGCAGTTATGTTGGCAGCGCATGTATTTTTGGGGTGACGTTGATATCCATTCTGGCGTTTCATGCGTATTTCAATCCCGTCCAGTTCACCGTTGCGCTATTGACAATACCGCCGCTGATTACACTGGCTGAAGCATTTTCACCGCATACCTGGGACAGCCCGCTGATCTATGGCGTTGGCGGAGTGGCTTTAATCGGTGTGCATGGGCTTGGATGACGGACTGCAATTGAACACGGCAGGCAACAGCTGTTCAAAAAAACAACCGATGGATAATGCGCATGCGTATCGGAATTGATTTAGGTGGAACCAAAATAGAAGGCGTGGTGCTGGATAGCAACGGCAATGTATTATTGAGAAAACGCGTGCCGACCCGGCAATCCGAAGGTTACCGGGCGATTCTCAACGCTATTGCGCAGCTGGTCGCCGCGCTTGAAGCTGAGGCAGGCAGGAAATGTCCGGTGGGTGTTGGCACACCTGGTGCCCTATCGGCGGTAACGGGACATATGAAGAATTCCAATACGGTCTGCCTGAATGGGCAGCCGCTGTTGGAGGATTTGCAGGTACTGCTGAAGCGGCCGTTGCGTATTGCCAATGATGCCAACTGTTTTGCGCTGAGCGAGGCGCTTGATGGTGCAGGAAAAGGTTTTGGCGTGGTTTTTGGTGTCATCATGGGCACCGGCGTCGGTGGCGGCGTGGTGTTTAATGGGCGGCTGCATCAGGGGCATCAGCATATCGGCGGTGAATGGGGGCATAATATTCTGGAGCGTGACGGGCCGCCGTGTTACTGCGGTCAAAGCGGCTGTGTGGAAACACTGATTTCCGGCCCGGGTCTGGTTGCCGATTTCCACCGTCATGGTGGTGATGCTGCGCTGGCAGCCGGCGATGTCGTGACGCTTGCGGAGCAAGGTGATGCAGCAGCAGAAGCGGTTATGCAACGGTTTCTCGACCGCTTTGGCCGTGCCATGGCGATGGTGATTAATATTCTTGACCCGGATGTCATTATCCTGGGAGGCGGTCTTTCCAATGTGGAGAGACTTTATTCGGAAGGGCGTCAGCGCATGGCGCACTATGTTTTTAATGATGAATTCATCACACCGGTGCTGCGGAATGTGCACGGAGACAGTTCCGGTGTCCGTGGCGCGGCGCAGTTGTGGCGCGCCGATGAAATATGAAGCCACTTGTTTATGACACAACAGAAATCGCCGCAATTTTCCGGTAAACGTCGATATATACCGGCACTGGGATATCACTTGCTGACGCCGTTGTACGATTGTCTCGTTGCGCTTGCAGGTGGCGGGCGTTATCTGAATGCTTTGATTGGCCATGCGCAGTTTGCACCGCAAGACCGGATACTTGATGTCGCCAGCGGGACCGGAATGTTGGCGATCGCGATCAAACAGCGTTTTCCGGATGCAGAGGTTACCGCGCTCGATTGTGACGCGATGATGTTGTCACGCGCGGCGTATAAAGCAGCGCGGCAGGCAATGGATATACACTTTGTCCAGGCGTATGCGCAGCATCTGCCGTATTCCGGTGCCTGCTTTGATCGCGTGGTTTCCAGTCTTTTTTTTCACCACCTGATCTGGGAAGATAAACAGCAGGTGGCGCGTGAAATGTTCCGGGTATTGAAGCCGGGCGGAACGCTGCATGTACTCGACTGGGGGCGCGCAGAGAGCCGGGTGATGCGTGGTTTGTTTTACATGGTGCAGCTGGTGGACGGCTTTGCCAGTACGCGTGACAACGTTTCCGGAAGACTGGTTGAAGTTTTCGAGCAGGCGGGGTTTTCCGGGGTCAGGCTGCTGCAATCGTTCAATACGTTTTTTGGCACCCTGGTGCTTTATGGTGCCGTTAAACCGGATACACGCAAGTCGATTACTCTACCTTACTCTACCAGAGGCCGGCCGATAGGTGTGGTGCTGCGTTCATATTCTTCTATGATGGCAGGTAGCTGAACTTCCGGAAACAGAATGGTGAATGTAGTGCCTTCGCCGGGTTCGCTGCTGACGTCGATATCCAGCTTGTTGTTTTGCGCTGCGATTTTGACGATGGACAGGCCGATGCCGCTGGTGGCTTTATTATGCAACGCTGCGCGGGGCGAATAAAAATATTCGTTGAAGATATTCGGCAGGTCATCGGGATCGATGCCGATACCGTGGTCAGTAATCGATAGCGTTGCTGTCCTGGTCGTCGCATTCACTCTGGAAGTGATTTCCACAATACCATTTTGATGCGAATAGGTCACAGCATTGGAAATGATATTTTCCAGCAGAATTTCAATCTGATCGAATATGCCCTTATAGACAAAGTTGTCAATGGAAACATTGAGAATGATCGATTTGGCATTGATAACCGGCGTCAGTTTTTCCAGGCATTTTTGCAATACCCTGTTGATTTTTATAGACTTTATCTCCGCCGTGCAGGAACAGGTTTCTTTTAAACGCTGCAGCCTGAGCAGATCCAGTATCAGGCTGGCCATATTTGCGGCACGACGGTCTATTTTTAACAGAACTTCGTTGACCTCGGGTGAAACTTCGCCGCAATAGCCGCCTTTGATCAGATTGATTTTGCTGCGAATGGCATCCAGCGGTGATTTAAGCTGGTGTGTCATCAGTACGGCATATTGGTCTTTTTCCTGCTGGGCCTGGTTAATCTGCTGATAGGCCTCGGACAGCCGGTTTTCATGGGCGCGCACGACCAGCGAGAGTCTCGATACAACATACCATACGGTAAAAAACAGGATATTCAGCGCAATCATCCAGAAGAGCAAATGGTTTTTGATGGTGTTGTCATCACTCATCAAGGTAGGATCAATGAGTATCGACTGGGGGATCTGAATCGACAATGTATATTCCGCCACCAGTAAGATGGTGTACATGATGCTGACAGTCACTGCGACCAGCAGGCTTTCCAGCGTGGAAAAGAATATACAGGCCAGTGCGATATGCAGTATATAAAAGAATGGCGCCGGCGTAGCCGTACTACCGATATAGTGCACCACGATCGACAGGCAGATCAGATCGACAATGATTTGTGTCCACAGATTAATGGTGGGTGAATTGAACCTGCCGGGCTCGCAGTGGTCGAGCGCGTACCGGTAGGCAAGATTGCCCAGACCCAGAATCAGTGTAATCGTTAGCGGCCAGTTGTTTTCTTCAATGATACGGAACTGTATCAGTGTATCCGGAGTAATCAGCGCCAGGATATGAATAGAAATCAACGCGCCGATAATGCCCCAGCGGAAAATAATAAACCAGCGGATATTGCTGACCAGGATGTCATCGCTGAGTTTGCAGGCATTTTCATTTTTCCCGGGTAAAGTCACCTTTTGCTGGCTTTGACCCCAGGAGAATTTAACGATAGCCATGGCTTTGTCCTATTTATCCTATTGTTCTGTTGATCGAGAATGCTGTGGCCATCGGTTATCGCGCAGTTGCCTGGTTGAGACGGTCTCCAATAACACCGATCAGGCTTTCGGGTTCAACCGGTTTTTCCATAATACAAACCCACTCGTTTGACGCTTTGTCAAAATACGGTCTGATCATATCGCCCAGCGATGTCAGAAAGATGGTTTGAATCTTGGGGTGTTTCTTGTGAATTTCGGCGTAAGCTGTCAGCCCGGCATCCATTGATTCGACCATGACATCGAGTATCGCCAGATCGGGCATTTCGGTGCCTTTCTCCAGCGCGGCGATAAAATCCCGCATGGTGAGATACTGAGTAACTTCGTAACCGTTTTTACACAATATGCGGGATACTGCATCACGAATATCCGCATCATCGTCGACATGTGCTATCTTTCTGTTCATGTTTATGTTCTCCTTTGTTTCTAATAGTAGTGAAGCCTTCCAATTATCCGGATTGTTCGATAAACATTTCTCATGATGAGCAGGCAAGACTCTGTGCAGGTTTGTCTGACTTGCCTGTTAGTCGATTCCCATTCCCGGACAGCGAACGAAGTGATTCGGCTGTTTCATGTGTCTGATGTTGCTATGTCGCCCTCGCGCGATGTATCTTATTCAATAAGATAGATACGGGTGTCTGCGGGTGCTTTTAGTTTTGAGTCGGTAAACATCGCGGTTCTGCGTGTTTACAACCGGAATTACAACAAGTATACGCGTTAATGCCTATAATAACCATTATAGGCGTATGTGTATAAAAAAATTGTGAAGTGCGGAAATAAACCACTCACCACCGGGATCTGATCTGTTGCCGTTTTGAGGTAAGAAGCGAATACACAAAAAAGTACCAGACTTTCGCCTGCTCTCCCGCATCAAACCGTGCATGCGGTTCGAGTGGTTCATATTTTTTGCACAATCACTCAGGACAATCCTGCTTGTATTGTGCTGACATCCGTTTTAATGAAAAGCGCTATCGATAGTTTGATACGTTGAATATCAGTTCAATTGAATTATTTTATCTTGAGTCTTGCCGGGTTTTTCTGTGCAAGTTGGAAAGTGAGCGGTTATCTATGTCAATCAGAGTCAAATTATTCCTGACCTTCCTGCTGACCACTTTGTTAGTGGTCATGGGTATGCATTTTTTTACGCGTTGGTCGCTCGAGAAAGGATTTGCCGAATTTGTTGAAAAAAGACAATTGGAGCGGGTGGATAAAATTATCGATGTGCTGGAAGAGTATTACGCAGAGAATCATGGCTGGGAAACGCTGGCTGAAAACAAACTCAACTGGATTTCATTACTTTGGCGTGCTGACCCGCATCGGCATCATCCACCAAAATGGGTCATCAAGCAGGCACAACGAGAAGCTGCTCAGCAATGGCCGCCAGCGCCATTGTCTGAAAAAGTGAACCAAAGGTGGCCGCCATTCGGATTACGCGTAATGCTGTTAAACGCAGACAAATCGATACTGTTTGGACGGGAGGAGTTGCTTTCCCAATTACGCTTGTATGCGATCCAGTCTGATTATCAGACCGTAGGTTATGTCGGGCTTTTGCCGGGAAATCCGGTTAACCAGGCCAGCGATATTTATTTTATGGAACGGCAAGCCAATTTATTTTTCTGGATTGCCTTGGTCATGGTGGCACTTTCTGCATTGATCGCCTGGTTTCTGGCCTATCATCTTGGTCGCCCGCTCAAACATATTACTGCGGCGGCACAAAGGCTTGCAGTTGGCGACTACAAAGTCAGGTTACTGGTTGAATCCAGCGATGAGATGGGGCAACTGGCGCGCAATTTTAATGATATGGCGGCTGCGCTGGAACAGGCAGAGCAAAGCCGCAGACGGTGGGTGGCGGATATTTCTCATGAATTGCGCACACCACTCTCTGTGCTGCGTGGTGAACTGGAGGCGATCACGGATGGAATACGCCCGCTGACCTATGAGGCAATTAAATCGTTGTCGGGTGATGTCATGCGGCTCAATCGTTTGACAGAAGATCTTTATCAACTGGCGCTGTCCGATCAAGGTGCTTTGAGTTATCGGAAAGTTTTACTCGATCCAGTGCCGATCCTGCAGGAAGATCTTGCAGCCTTTATTCCCGATTTCAATCAAAAACGGATTAACGTTAAATGGACTAATCGATTAACTAAACCATTGCTGGTCAACGCGGATCAGGATCGATTATCACAATTGTTCCGTAATTTACTCACGAATAGCTTGAATCATACGGATCCGGGCGGCCAGATGGAGATTCTGATTCAGCGTATCAAAGATGAATTATTAATTGAATTGACTGATAGCAGCCCCGGTGTTTCAGAACAAGATATCGCGCATTTGTTCGAGCGTTTCTATCGTGTCGATAGCTCGCGTAACCGACATTTAGGCGGCGCCGGTCTGGGTCTGGCCATATGCAATAATATCGTAAAGGCGCATGAAGGAACGCTCTTTGCATTCCATTCAGATTTAGGTGGGCTTGCGATGCGTATTTCATTGCCGGTTGCGTCATGAGCCGTATCCTGATTGTCGAGGATGAGCCCAAGCTCGCCAGTCTGGAGACCGATTACTTGCACCATGCGGGTTTTCAGACGCATTGTTTGAGCCAGGGATTAGAAGTGGTGCCCTGGCTAAAAGATAATCGGATTGATTTAGTGCTGCTTGATTTGATGGTGCCAGGCCGGGATGGCCTTGACATTTGCCGTGACATTCGTAGTTTCAGCCAGGTGCCGATCATTATCGTCACCGCGCGTGTTGAAGAAATTGACCGTTTGCTGGGTCTGGAAATGGGCGCAGACGATTATATTTGTAAACCTTTCAGTCCACGGGAAATGGTCGCACGCGTCAAGGCTGTGTTGCGTAGATTACAGCCGCAAGCCACGGATTCGGTCGAGCAAGCGCTTAAGTTGTATCCGCAAAGTTTTAAAGTGCAATACGATGACCGGGAAATCGAATTGACGGCGGTTGAATTTCAGTTGCTCCACGCGTTGTATCAGCATCCAGGGCGTATTTTTTCGCGCTCCAGGTTGATGGATTTGATTTATCAGGATCAGCGCATTGTTTCAGATAGAACGATAGACAGCCATATCAAAAAGTTGAGAAAGAAATTGGCTGAGCTGATTCCGGAGAAAGAAGTGATTCATTCGGTTTATGGCGCGGGCTATCGCTATGATTCACAAAATTTCGATTAGGCAAACACAGCTTTTAACGCACTGAACACACTGAGTTTAAACGTATTCTCATCTTTCACATTTTTTCCATAATCGCTGCAAAATGTTTACACATTTATGGCCTATAGTTATTCTCAAGAGCAGCAGAAATGCAGCTCTTTAATCAAACATTAATGAGGAGAACTACGCTATGAACATTAAACTTATCAGTATGATAATCGCTTTGGCACTTCCTTTGTCAGTCATGGCACATCCCGGTGGGAAGGGAGATCATGAGCAATATCGCGCAAAGAAAATGGAGCGGCTCAGTACGGAATTGGGATTAAGCGAGGATCAGAAAGTCAAAGTCGAGACCCTTTTCAAGGAACAAGGTGAGAAATACAGAGCGATCCGTCAGGAAACGCAATCGCAATTGCAAACAATATTGACACCTGAGCAAAGTACTAAGCTGGAAGAAATGAAACAGCGCCGCCATGAAAAGTGGCGTGAAAAGCACCAGCAAAGAAAACAGGATGAATCAAAAACCAAGTAGTAATAAGCAAGCATGAAATGTGTGGCCGAAGACAGTTGAGAGCCAGCTGTCGTAGGCTGCACAAAAGTTCTTTCCACACCCACTCAACCTAAGGTTTGTTTGTTGATGTTCTGAAATAAGTATTTCATAGATAGAAACAAACTCGTAATATTGGTGTTCCTGCACCACCAACAAAACGCGTGTGCGATGCCCCAATTGATGCGCAATGATGAGTTCTGGTCGAAGCTGGAGAAGATTCCGCTTTAAGAAGCGATTATAACAAGCACAATCTGCGCATGACGGTAGAAGGTATGCTATATCGATGTGGGTTAGTTGCCCGTGCCCGGAAAAGACTGACGCCGATGGAGAATGGAAACTGGAAACGCGCGCGTCGCAGAGAAAGAATCCCGTAAGGAGTAGCAGTTTCATCCCCGGCGTCGGGGTGAAATTGCTGATAGAATCAGCAACGATAATTAAAATTGTACAGGCTGTTTTAAACGGATTACAGTTCAGGTTCTGTTGAATACCGGGGATAAAGTGGTTGTAGGGCTGCCATGGATAAATGTATCAAAATACTGATCGTTGAAGACGAACAAATTGTAGCGCTCGATCTGAAGAGACGTTTGATGAAATTGGGGTATCAGGTTACCGGAATGGCGGCCAATGGTAATAAAGCGCTGGCGTTGGTAAAAAAAGAACAGCCCAATATTGTGCTCATGGATATCCACATCCAGGGCGCAATCGATGGTGTGGAAGTTGCCGCTATGCTGCAGAAAATGCACAGTATTCCGGTCATTTATCTGACGGCTTATTCCGAAGAAAAGACCTTGAGCAGGGCAAGGGAAACCAGGCCCTATGGTTATCTGTTAAAGCCATTTTCCGACAGGGAACTGCATGTCATGATTCAGATCAGCATGGAGCGCTATGAAAGAGATATGCTGATCACAAAAAATGAACAGCATTTCCGGCTTGCACTGGAGGCCGCGCATCTGGGTACCTGGGAGATAGCGAGAGAGCCTTGCGAAGTATTCATGCGGAAAAGCAGCAAAGGCAACCTTGAGCCATTAATCGACTGGAAAGCGTTTTTCCAGTCGGTAGACAAGTATGATAAGCGGAAGGTGTTTGAGTTTATCGAGAGATTGCGCAGAAAACCGGAGAATACCGACGAGATAGAATTCCGTGTCAATTCGGGTGAGGAGGGAAACTCCTGGTACAAGTTGTATGGTAAATCATTTAGAAACAAACAGGCAGGTGACCTCCAAATAGTCGGTGTTTTGCAGGAAACGACCGAAAACCGCCGTATTATAGACCGGTTGGCGCAAGCAGCCACTATTTTTAAATGTGCGACGGAAGGTATCGTCATTCTCAGAAACAGGCGGTTTGACTGCGCGAACAATGCTTTCTTTGCCATTACTCAATACCGGGAAAATGATCTGAAAAATCGGGAGCTGCCGTTCCTGACCAGTCAGTCTCTGGGCAAGGAGACCTATGAAAGAATCTGGCGAAGCATGGATAATCATGATAGCTGGCAGGGTGAGATCAAGGCGTACAAAAAAAATAATGAAATAATCTATGCGTGGTTGTCCATTGGCCGGATTCCTGTCAGGAAGTGTGATGAAGATAAGCAGTTTATTGTCATGATATCGGATATCACAGCCGTGCGGGAGGCGCAGGAACAGCTGTCATATTTTGCTTATTACGACAATCTGACAAATCTGCCGAATCGCATGCTGGTGATGGACCGGTTAAAGCAGGCGCTGGCAAAAGCGGCGCGGGAGTCATCACTGCTGGGTGTATTGTTTATCGATATCGATAACTTTAAGCGGGTGAATGACACGCTCGGACATAAAGCCGGAGATTCGATGCTGTGTCATATTGCGCAAAGAATGCTCGCGATACTGCGGCAAAGCGATACCTTAGGGAGACTCGGCGGCGATGAGTTTGTCGTGATTGTCACAAATGCGGATACCCGGGATGCGTTCACCAAAATCGCTGAGAAAATCCTGCATTGTTTGTCCAGTCCCATTATTGTCGGCGGTATGGAAATCGTTCCTTCGTGCAGTATTGGCATCAGTGTTTATCCGGATCATGCCGACCACCATGATGGATTGGTGCAAATGGCGGATACCGCCATGTATGAGGCAAAGAATAACGGACGAAACCGTTTTTCGTTTTATCATCCGTCACTGACACAGAGAGCGGTACATTATTTGACGAGAGAGCATGAACTTCATCTTGCTTTGGAGAGAGAAGAATTTCTGCTTTATTACCAGCCGCAGCTTTCTTCGCCGGAACTTGAAGTGACCGGCGTGGAAGCCTTGATACGCTGGCAGCATCCGGTCAAGGGTCTATTGTCTCCAGCGGAGATTATTCCTGTGGCGGAGACAAGCGGGCTTATCATCGCAATCGGGAACTGGGTATTGCGCGAGGCCTGCAGACAACTGAATGTGTGGCGTGCGGCCGGTTTTTGTGATCTTCGGATCTCGGTGAATATCTCGATACGGCAATTTTCAGACCATCATTTGCCGATCTTTATTGCCGGATTACTGGAAGAATATCATCTGCCGGCGCACCTGCTTGAACTGGAAATAACGGAATCCTGCCTGCAGAATGACCTGGTTAATATCACATGTCTGCAGCAATTGGAAAAACTGGGTGTATCGATTTCCATCGATGATTTCGGTACAGGTTATTCCTGTATGAGTTCATTGAAGAATCTTCCCATACATCGTTTGAAAATCGATCAAAGTTTTATCAAGGACATACCCCAGGATAAAAATGATTGTGCAATTGCAGCAGCGATTCTGGCATTGTCCAAAGAGCTCAATTTAAAAGTCGTTGCTGAAGGTATCGAAACATTAGAACAGGTTAATTTTCTGAAAAACCTGGGTTGTACTGATTTACAGGGGTATTTGTTTGGTAAACCGGTTGTGCCAGAGCAGATACCTGATTTGATTAGAAAACGACCGAATCATACGGCTGCGTCGGACAGTTGACCCTTTCAGTTCAATAGTTATGCCGGAAGGCCGGAGTTCAGGAATTGCCACCGCTTACTCGATTGGGAAGTTTTAATAATACCGAAGAAATGATGCATCTTGCCGTGGAGGCTTCTCCGAACGGCATGGTGATCACTGACCGTGAAGGCATCATCGTCATGGTAAATTCCACTACGGAGCGGCTTTTCGGCTATTCAAGGCAGGAACTGATCGGCCGGCCCGTCGAAATACTGATACCTGAAAGATTCGGTCATCATCATCCCGGCTATCGGGAATCCTATCTCAGCGAATCGAAAAGCCGTCCGATGGGTCATGGCAGAGACCTTTATGGCCTGCGCAAGAATGGCAATGAATTTCCCGTCGAGGTGGGGCTGAATCCGGTTGAAACCAATCATGGCCTTTTTGTGCTGGCGGCCATAGTCGATATCACCGACCGCAAACATGCCGAGGAAATGATCCATCTGGCCGTTGAAGCCTCTCCCAATGGTATGGTCATGACCAATCACGATGGCATGATTGTGATGGTGAATTCAACAACTGAGATGCTGTTTGGCTATCGCCGTGAGGAATTAATAGGCCGTCCGATTGAAATCCTGATACCCGAATCGCACCGCAGCGGCCACCCGGAACTGCGGAAAAATTATCTGAAGCAGCCCAGTGCGCGTGCCATGGGGCATGGCAGAGATCTTTACGGTTTACACAAGGGTGGAAAAGAGTTTCCGGTTGAAGTAGGGTTAAATCCGATCCGGACACCGCAAGGTATGATGGTACTGGCTTCCGTTATCGATATTACAGAGCGGAAACACCAGGAACAGCAGTTAAAAGCCGCCTTGAAGGAAAAAGATCTTTTACTGGCCGAAATACATCACAGGGTCAAAAATAATCTGCAGATCATCGACAGCCTGCTCGGTATTCAGTCCGATATATTATTCAATGAATCCGCGATTTCCATTCTGAAGGAAAGTCAAAACAGAGTGAAATCAATGGCGTTGATTCACCAGATTCTTTATGAGTCGTCCGACTTCTCCAGTGTCGATTTTTCCAGTGTTATTCAATCGCTGGTCAACAGCCTGGCAGCTTCCTATGCGCTGGATTCTTCCAGAGTACAGGTGAATATCGATACGGATCCTGTTTTTCTGCCGATTGATATCAGTATTCCCCTGGGACTGATCATCAATGAACTCTGTTCCAATGCGATAAAATATGCGTTTGCCGAGCATGATTCCGGAAAGATCAGTATCAGCCTGAAATATCTCGAACCGGCGGTATTGCAGCTGCACATTGCGGATAATGGCGTGGGCATACCGGAAGACTTCGATATGGAAAACTCATCATCATCGCTGGGTTTGCAGCTTGTGCACCTGCTCAGTGAACAGATTTCAGCCGAACTGATGATTCAGCGTAAAAATCCAACATGTTTTACATTGAATATTCCCATTTAAGGGGTTCAACCGGGGTGATTCAATGGAAATTTCGGCCCTTTATTGATGCCAAAAATTGGCGGTCAGGGTAGGCCAGGTTAGCGAAGCGTAACCTGACACATTTAAGGTGTGACAGGAAGTCCGATTACGCGGGGCTAATCGGACCTACGCGA
>CAZTCY010000017.1:0-12915 GCA_964612715.1 uncultured Nitrosomonas sp.
GCATCGGTGTTGGGGTCAGCGATGATGGCATGAATCGGCTGCGCGCGGCGCATCAAATCCACATGACCGTTAACCGCTTGCGCGTAAAAAGTCATATTCGCGCAGCCGCTGAACAATGCGATCAAGGTTGCGATGAAGATGCGGGTTAAGCGGAATGAAATCTGCACTGTCTTTCGCCTTGTCTGGAAAACTTCAATTGAATTGTGCCGCATGACATTTCTTTAGAATACCCGTGTATTCCCTGCGCATTTGTAAAACCGGAAAAACCGGATTAAACACGCGTTTAAAAAAGTTTTGGTCTTTCCCGGCAGTGTGGATAATGACGGCTGTTCACAATTTTGCCATGGACGATGCAAAAATGCTTGCGTCATTATTAGATCATAAAAACGATCAAGCTGTTCCTGTGCGGCAAACTAGACTGTACTTTCCAGCATGGAAACGTCGCGCGTGATGAACAGCCTGCAGCGGATTTATCAACTGCACCGCATCTTGGCGTCACGCCGCCTGCCGGTATCGCATAAAAATCTTGAAGAACAATTGGAATGTTCCCGTGCCACAGTGACGCGCACCATTAATGCATTGCGTCTGCATTTCAACGCACCGCTGGAATATGACCGCGAGCGCAATGGTTATTACTACGATACCCGGGAAAACGGCGTATTCGAACTGCACGGCGTCTGGTTTGACGCACATGAGCTGTATGCCCTGCTGACTGCGCAGCAACTACTCGAACATATCCAGCCAGGGCTGCTCGGTGCGCAGATCAGACCGATCAAAGACCGGCTGGAGAGAATTCTTGCAACACAGCATGCGGGCAGTCCGCAAATCACGGCCAGCCGTATTCGTATTCTGAGCATGATGGGCAGACATGCTGAACTGAAACATTTCCAGTCTGCCGCCAGCGCCGTGCTGCAACGCAGGCAACTCAACATCGCCTACCACAGCCGAAGCCGTGATCAGCAAACCAGACGCATCCTGTCTCCGCAGCGTCTGACGCATTACTGCGATAACTGGTATCTTGATGCCTGGTGCCACAAACGTAATGCACTGCGCAGTTTCGCGGTCGAGCGCATCGTGGCGTCAACCCTGCTCGACACCACTGCGTGTGAAATACCCGGAATCGAACTCGACGCACACTTCGCCGCCAGCTACGGTATTTTTGCCGGCGAAGCCCGCCAGACGGCGGTGCTGCATTTCACCGCCGAACGCGCCCGCTGGGTTGCCGACGAACAATGGCATCCACAACAGCAAGGCGTATTCCTTTCCGATGGCCGTTTTGAGCTGTGCATCCCCTACGCCAATGAAACCGAACTGATTATGGATATCCTCAAACACGGCGCGGCCGTCGAAGTCATCGCACCGGAAAGCCTGTGCCGAACCATTGAACGCAACATCCGGGAAATGCAGGAAATATATGCCGCCAAAAAAACAGGCAAAAAATAAATCCACAGCATCGGTTTTTGAGCCTGTGGGTATGGATAATGTCACAGAAAGTTTGGAATGATGTACGTGGATTATTGGAGATGTAGTTATCAATCAATAATATATATGACCCCGGATTCATAATGAATATGATGTCGAATGTGCCGCTGTATTATCGCTATTGGGGAAAAGCCAGACCAGACACTGATTGTAAAGGTGCTTATCATTTGCTTCCTTATCATTGCCTGGATGTGGCTGCAGTAGGATGGTATTTATTATCGCCCGATAAGCCTGTGAATAATCGACTTGCTGAACAGTTACAAGTAGAGCCGGATTGGTTGAGAACCTGGATGGTGTTTTGTCTGGCAGTACATGATTTGGGCAAATTTGCACGTGTTTTTCAAGGAATCAGGACCGATCTGTCGATAGATTTAGTCAAGGCTAATTCCAGAATGACTTATTCGGAACGGCACGATAGCTTGGGGTTTTGTTTGTGGTTGGATGTTTTGCAATCCAAGTTGATTGAAGCAAAAACTAACATTCTTAAGGATTGTAAAGTCGAGCCCTGGCTAGAAATCGTTACTGGTCATCACGGAATGCCGCCGAAACGTAAAATTGCGGTACGTAATTTCTTTGAAGCGGAAGATGAACAAGCGGCATTGCTTTATTGGCAGGACTTAGCTACTTGGTTGTTGCGCGATTTCGATGTGCGTCCCTTGCAGGATAAGAATCTTGTTAAGCGCTTAAAACCAGTGTCGTGGCAGCTGGCGGGTATTTCTGTATTGGCGGATTGGTTGGGATCCAATCAGGATTTTTTCAGTTATTGCCAGCAAGTCATGCCATTGCAAACCTATTGGCAGGAGATTGCTGTGCCTAGGGCTGATAAAGCTGTAAAAACTTTACCAACAACACCTATAGTGAGTGTAATCGACAATATTCAAACCCTATTTCCATTCATTCAGAAGCTGACTCCGCTACAACAATACGCTGTCAATGAACCGATTGGAGATCAGCCACAGCTGTTTATACTGGAAGATGTCACTGGTGCCGGTAAAACCGAAGCGGCGTTGGTTCTGGCCCAGCGTCTGATGGCACAAGGCTTGGCTGATGGGTTGTATATCGGTTTACCGACCATGGCGACCGCAAATGCCATGTATCAGCGTTTGGGCAAGGTTTATCGACAGTTTTATCAGACCGACGCACATCCATCGCTCGTGTTGGCACACGGTGCTCGCGAACTGTCGCAAGCGTTTCGTAATTCGGTGTTGCTGGCCGAACAGAAGCAAACTGATGCCGACTACCAGATCGGACGCGATGAAGCCGATCAGGAGCTCAGTGCTACCGCCTATTGCAACGCCTGGTTAGCCGATAGTCGTAAAAAAGCCCTGCTGGCTGATGTTGGTGTCGGTACGCTCGATCAGGCTTTGCTGGCGGTATTGCCGGCAAGGCATCAATCGTTACGCTTGCTCGGCTTGGGGCGCAAAGTCTTGCTGGTGGACGAGGTGCATGCCTATGACAGTTATATGCAGAAACTGCTTGCTGCCTTGCTGGAGGCCCATGCCCGGCAGGGCGGTAGCGTGATTTTACTGTCTGCGACATTGCCGCAAACGATGCGTGAAAATCTGGTTGCGGCATTTCATCGCGGGCTCGGTCAAATATCACCGAATCTGGCTTATCCGGCAGCTTATCCGTTGGCAACGCATACTCCGGCGGATCGCATTGAACAAGTCATTGATACAAGAACTGAAGTCAAGCGCACAGTTACGGTTTGTCGCTTAGGTAGCATGGATGAGGTCATGGTCAAAATCCGCGAAGCCGCCGAGCAAGGTCAATGCGTATGCTGGATACGCAATACAGTCAAAACCGCTCGCCAGTCTTATCAGGATTTATTGAACAGTGGCATACCTGCCGAGTGTTTGAGTCTGTTTCATAGCCGTTTTGCGATGATAGACCGGCAGGAGATTGAAAATCGTACCTTGCAAACTTTCGGTGACGAATCAGGTTGTGAAACCCGAAAAGGCCAGATTCTAATCGCCACACAAGTCGTCGAACAATCGCTGGATTTGGATTTTGATGTATTGATCAGCGATCTGGCGCCGATCGATTTGCTGATCCAGCGTGCTGGTCGTTTGCGCCGGCATATCCGCGATGCACAGGGAAACCGCATTCGAGAAGCTGGCGCGGAAGATGAACGGGGTACACCCATATTTTATTTGTACTCTCCGGAACCCGTTTTGGATGCTGGCGCCGACTGGCTGAAGCCCGAGCACGCCGGAACCCAGGCCGTCTACCCGCACATCGGACAGCTCTGGTTGACGGCAAGTTTGCTGGAAAAAGGTTGTTTCAGAATGCCGGACGATGCTCGCAAATTGATCGAAGGTGTTTATGCCGATGAAGTACAAGAGCAGATACCGGCCGCACTGCAAGATGCCTCGTTGACTGCGGAAGGCAAAGCGATGGTGCAAAAAAGTATGGCCGACTTAAATGTGCTCAATCTGGCTAAAGGCTATACGAGAAGCAGTGCAGAGCAAAGTGGCGGCTGGGATGAGGAAACCCGCATTCCGACACGCCTTAGTGAAGAGGAAAGTATATCGGTGGCGCTGGCAGTTCTCGTGGATGGACAACTGAAACCCTATGCTGCGGATAAAGACTATGCCTGGGCGATGAGCACGGTAAAGCTACCGGAACGCGAGTGGAAAAAGGTCAGTCAACAAATACCGACTGGTTTTTTGCCATTAATTGAAGCACTGAAAATCGAAGAAAAAGCTTTACGTTGGCTAGAAATTTTGCCGTTAACGGAAAAACAAGTTTTTTATTCTTCAAAAGAAGGATATATCGGAGAAATCCCCGCGGATGCGGGGAACGTGTGACATTACTTCATGGGTAGAGACAGTGAAGTGGTTCATCCTCCGGGCAGTTATTTGTCTTGCGCTTGTACTGGCAATAATCGTGGCCTTAAAAATGTAAGTATATCCAAAGGGGACTTTATGAATCTTGTTTCTGATTGCTGGATACCGGTTATCCGACAAAATGGCCAAACCGATTTAATCGCGCCTTGGCAAATCGTCGAAACCGGCAATCCAGTTATTGAGATAAACGCGCCGAGGCCGGATTTCCAAGGCGCTTTGTATCAATTCCTGATTGGTCTGTTGCAAACCTGTTTCGCACCGGAAGATGAAGAGCAGTGGCTAGAATATTGGCAGGAAACGCCCAGACAGGAAGCGTTGCAAACTTGTTTCGGTAAAGTGGTGTCAGCCTTTGAGTTGATCAACGACGGCCCGGCATTTTTGCAGGATATCGATTTGCCGGATGGTGAAACCAAAGCCATTGCGGCGTTATTAATTGAAGCACCAGGCGGCAAGACCCTGAAAGACAATCTAGACCACTTCATTAAACGTGACGCAGTGAAGCAAGTTTGTTCCAGCTGCGCGGTAACCGCTTTATTTACACTGCAAACCAATGCACCTTCCGGCGGTGTCGGTCATCGCGTCGGACTGCGTGGCGGCGGGCCTTTGACCACACTGGTTATGCCCAAAAATGCCGAAACAACCCTTTGGCAAAAACTGTGGCTGAACATACTCAATCAGGAGGAATTAGCGGTTGCGGAAAACTTCAATGCCCAAATATTGCCTTGGCTGGGTAAAACACGCATTTCTGACAAAGGCCAGATCACAACACCAAGTGATGTTCATCCGTTACATGCTTATTGGGGAATGCCGCGCCGGATTCGTCTGGCAGTAGTCAATGAAGAAGGCGGTTGTGATATCTGTGGTCGTCATGTCGATAGACTGTTTCGGCAATATCGCACCAGGAACTATGGTACCAATTACGACGGTGCCTGGTTGCATCCATTGACCCCTTATCGCTACGATCCCAAAAAGGAAAAACTACCTTTATCTCTGAAAGGACAACAAGGTGGCTTGGGTTACCGGCATTGGTTGGGATTAGCGTTGCAGGATGATGGTAACGGTGATAGGGCAGCGCAAATCGTGCAGTTCTACAACATGGAACGCGGACGGGAATTAGCCGACCGTGGCGGCGCGGCGCTATGGTGCTTCGGTTACGACATGGATAATATGAAGGCCCGTTGCTGGTACGAAGCCCGATTTCCGGTGTTTTACCTTGCTCCACAGCAGCGCCAGAATCTGATTGATTGGGCCGGCGAGCTGATTAACGCCGCGCGTGAAACCGTGAAAATATTGCGCGGACAAGTCAAAGCTGCCTGGTTTCGTCGCCCGGGAGATGTCAAGGGCGACATGAATCAAATCGATACCCAATTTTGGCAAGCAACCGGAGCCGATTTTTACCGCTTGCTGAGTCGGCTGGCTGAACTGCCCGAAGACACGCGTATGGTGCCTGTCGACATCGCTGCAAGCTGGTTGGAAACCCTTAAATGCAAGATGCTGCAAGTTTTTGAGAACGCTACTTTAACGGCTGCACCGGAAGATCTGGATTTGAAACGCATTGTCAGCGCCAAAAAATCCTTATGGAAGTATTTCTACGGAAACAAAACCATCAAGAAATTGAAAAGCCTTGCTGAAACGGAGGAGGTAAGCTAAGTGAGCGATAATTATTTTTTAATACCCGATGAGGAACGAAAAAAACTATTGGTTTGGCATAGCTGGTTGAACGGGGACGATGGCGACCGGGGCGGTAATCGTGGCGATCGCGCACGGTTGCGTCGTGCTGAAAGTGCCGAAGATATTTTGTTAACCAATGCATTCTTCCGGTTTCTGCAACAGATGCCAGACGGATTCCCGCAGGAAGCGCTACCCGATCAGCGTTTACCCGTGGCCGCAGCTATTGCCGGCTTGCTGGCGCATGTTAAAACGAATAACTCAAGTTTGAGTTTTGCCAGGCAATTGGCCACGCCACTGCGGAACAAAGGCAAGGCGCCGATGAGCGAGCTACGATTTCAACAACTGCAAAAAAGCCCGACCGTTGAAGATTTTTATCGGCGCATGATTCGTGCAATCCGTTTGCTGGACAAAACCGCCAACGTGCTGTCATTGACTAACGACATCATCCACTGGCATCGAGAATTTAATCAACCACTGGGGCGTCATCCGGCTAAGCGCTTAGCCGTGCGTTGGGCTACTCACTATTTTACTGCTTTAACCCAGAATTCAGACTAAGGAGAAACTTACATGAGCCGCTTCATTCAATTGCATATTTTGACCGCTTATCCACCGGCCAACCTGAATCGTGATGACCAGGGTAGCCCGAAAACCGCCAAGATGGGTGGTTACGACCGGTTGCGCGTTTCATCACAATGTCTGAAAAGAACCTGGCGTACATCCGAGCTTTTTCAAGCGGTGCTTGGTGATCATTTAGGAACGCGTACCAAATTGCTGGGTCTGGATATTTACCGGCGCTTGCTGGGCTGCGGCATCAAGGAAAAAGACGCCAAGGAATGGACCAAGACCATTGCCGGCGTGTTTGGTGCGTTGAAAAAACCAGACAAAAACGATCCATTGGTGGAACTGGAGATTGAACAACTGGTACATGTTAGTCCTGCTGAGCGGAGATTGCTTGATGTTTTTGTCGACAAATTGATCGCTGAACAACGCGCGCCGGAAAAAGACGAATTAGATTTGTTGCGACGCAACGAGCAGGCTGTAGATATTGCCTTGTTTGGCCGCATGCTGGCTTCCAGTCCGTTATTCAATATCGAAGCTGCTTGCCAAGTCGCTCATGCCATCAGTGTACATCCAGTGGTGATCGAAGACGACTATTTTACTGCCGTTGATGACTTGAACGACGGTCTGGAAGATATGGGTGCTGCGCACATTGGTGAAACCCGTTTCGCCGCCGGCTTGTTTTACGTTTATATCTGCATCAATCGTGAATTGCTGATTAAAAATCTAGGTGACAATGAAGCGTTGGCGCATAAAGCCATTCGTGCTCTAACCGAAGCCGCCGTTAAAGTCGCGCCGGAAGGTAAACAAAACAGTTTCGGCTCTCGTGCCTACGCTTCTTTCGTGTTGGCGGAAAAAGGCGATCAGCAGCCACGTTCTTTATCGGTGGCGTATTTGAAACCAATCAATCAATACGACGTACCGGAAGCCGTTCAAGCTTTACTCGAACAAAATGACAGTTTCGATACCGTTTACGGTGCCTGCGCCGATCGGCGTTACCAACTCAACGTGCCACAACGCCAAGGCACTTTGACCGAATTGCTTGATTTTGTTAGTCAGTAGGAGACGGTCATGGAGCTATTGCTATTCCGGCTATACGGGCCGCTGGCGAGCTGGGGTGAAATCGCCGTCGGCGAGAATCGGCATACCGCTAACTATCCCAGCAAATCGGCAATACTCGGGTTGGTCGGTGCTGCCTTAGGCATTGTTCGTGACGATGAGAGCATGCAAACCCGCTTACAACAAGGCTATGCCATGGCGGTGGAAGTGTTAAGTGCCGGTCAGTTGCTACGTGATTACCATACCGCACAAGTGCCGGACTCGGTGGGTAAATTCAGTTATCGCACCCGTCGCGACGAAATCGTGCTGGGCAAGGAGCGGTTGGGTACGATACTCTCCAGTCGCGAGTACCGTAGCGATGCGTTGGCTGTTGTCGCCGTGCGTGCCCTGCCGGACGCGCCGTTCAGCCTGCAACAGATTGAGGAGAAACTGCGTAAGCCCGTATTTCATCTCTATTTGGGACGTAAATCCTGTCCGTTGGCTGCACCGCTGAATCCACAATTGTTAACCGGGCAAAGTAATTTTCTTGCTGCGTTTAAAGCGTATTGCCACTTGCCATTGTTACCGACACGCAAGCAGGAAGGAATGGACAATCAACTTGCAGCGCGAGATCGCTCCTGGCTTGACGTCAATAAAGAACGGTCTTATTGCTGGGAAGGGTCGCCAGAAGATTTTTCCGATAGCCTTGATCTAAACCGCCGACAAACGCGCGTGCGCCACGACCAGCCTTTATCGCGTAAACGTTGGCAATTTGTGCCGCGTCAGGAGCATTATTTGTATCTGGGAGGTGAATGATGTATTTCTCCAGAGTACAGATTCGTCCTGGTATCAGCGAGTTATCGGAATTGGCCGGTATGCTCAGAAACGATCATTACAGTGTGCATCGTTTGTTATGGCGTTTATTCTCAGGTCAGGAACAACGAACGTTTATCTATCGTGAAGAAATTGCCCGTGAGCAATTAGGTTCTCCTTCAGTGCGTGGTGCGCCAATTTATTATTTAGTGTCGCAAAATAAGCCGATTGCTGGTGATAATTCTTTGTTTACGGTGGACAGTAAAGATTACCATCCGCAATTAATGGTAGGTCAGCACCTGGCATTTAACTGTCGCGTTAATCCGGTGATTACACGACAAGATAAGAAACACGACATCGTCATGGACGCGCAATTGCAGTTTTTATCTTCACTCATCAAAACGCATCAACTGGAAACCGCTTTGTCTGTCAGATCGAACAAAGGTGAGCTAAAGAAATTGTTGCTGTCTAAAGGCGGCGGAGCGCTGGATCGTAATCTGACCGAGCTATTAGCAGCAGATTTGCGTTATGGTGAACGCTTATCGCAAGTTTCAACGCTTGCTGACAAGCTGGAATGGGCCATCAAAGCATACGTCGATAAAACACTCGAAAGTTGGATGCGGAAACAGGGGGAACGTTGCGGATTTGTATTACTGATAGACCATGAAGGTCTGAGCAAACTGCAAAACAGTGCCTATAACTGGCATGGTTTGTCGCAGAAGGCAACTCAGAAAGATCAAAAATCTGGTTTTAGCTCAGTCGATTTTACGGGGGAATTGCAAGTTACTGATGTGGATAAATTTCAACAGACTTTATTTAACGGCATAGGGCATGCCAAAGCCTTTGGTTGCGGTCTGCTGTTGGTTCGGCGCATTTGAAAAGTACAGCAATAATAAAGGAGAAATTCGCTTGAACGATAAAATCGTTAACACTGACACACAACCTGACGGCGTTCCCAGTTCTGGCATATCACCTATCCTGACGCGAACACCCGGTGGCAAAGCCAACTTGCCTGATTGCTGATGTTACCGCCGCTTAAACCTATTGCCATGAAAGAACGTCTATCGATTCTCTTTATTGAGAAAGGTCATTTGGATGTACTGGACGGCGCATTTGTCGTGGTCGACAAAACGGGTGTGCGCACGCATGTTCCGGTGGGTGGCGTTGCCTGCCTGATGCTGGAGCCGGGTACGCGTGTTTCTCATGCAGCGGCAGCACTGGCTGCACGTGTCGGTACGCTGTTGGTATGGATTGGCGAAGCGGGTGTACGACTTTATTCTTCCGGTCAGCCGGGCGGCGCGCGGGCCGATCGCTTGTTGTACCAGGCCAAGTTGGCTTTGGATGAGGCATTGCGTTTAAAGGTGGTGCGTAAAATGTATGCCATGCGCTTTGGTGAGGAACCACCAGCGCGCCGCAGTGTTGATCAACTGCGTGGGATCGAGGGCGCGCGAGTGCGAGAGACCTATAAGTTGATCGCGAAGAAGTATGGTGTGGAATGGAAAGCCCGTAATTATGATACTGAGGACTGGAATAAGGGTGATATGCCGAATCGATGTTTGAGTGCTGCCACTGCTTGTCTTTACGGTGTGACAGAAGCGGCGGTATTGGCCGCGGGTTATGCGCCTGCCGTGGGATTTATCCATACCGGTAAACCGCTTTCTTTTGTATATGATGTGGCGGATATTTACAAGTTTGAGACGGTTGTTCCGCTGGCGTTTAAAATTGCGGCTAAAAACCCGGGTGACCCGGAGCGGCAGGTCAGATTGGCGTGCCGCGATGTATTTCGTGAAAGTAAGCTTCTTGCCAGAATAATACCCGGAATTGAAGAAATGCTTTCTGCGGGAGAGATTCAGCCGCCTGCAGCACCGGCGAATGCCGTTCAACCGGCAATACCAAATCCAGAAGGACTCGGCGATGCTGGTCATCGTAGTTGAAAATGCCCCACCCCGTTTGCGCGGACGGCTGGCAATCTGGTTGCTGGAAATTCGTGCAGGTGTTTATGTCGGTAATTATTCTGCCAAAGTGCGTGACTACATCTGGAATCAGGTTGAAGAAGGAATCGAAGACGGAAATGCCGTAATGGCTTGGCGAACTAATAACGAAGCGGGCTTTGATTTTATGACATTAGGTGTTAACCGAAGAATACCTTGCGAGCTTGATGGCGTGAAACTGGTTTCTTTTTTGCCTGAAGGGATAGAAAAAGCTCCTTAAAAATTTGGTAGAATTACAAGCTTCTTTTTATCGCTGTTTTTTCAGCGAGATGGAAGAAGTGTGTTCCCCACACCCGTGGGGATGAACCGAAAATAATCTGTAAATTTATTGCAAGTTTGATGTGTTCCCCACACCCGTGGGGATGAACCGTTACTTGAAAAGATTCAGCTACATTATGTTAAGTGTTCCCCACACCCGTGGGGATGAACCGATATAAGCAAAAACAATAAGTGTTATTAAAATGTGTTCCCCACACCCGTGGGGATGAACCGGCAGGCGGTAGCATTAAGGCTGGCGATGGCATGTGTTCCCCACACCCGTGGGGATGAACCGCATATTCTAGCACGTTAAAATCATTATTACCAGGTGTTCCCCACACCCGTGGGGATGAACCGTATAGCCGTATATCTTCCATTATTATTTTCTAGTGTTCCCCACACCCGTGGGGATGAACCGATGCAATTGATGAAATTTTTAAAACTTAAAAGGTGTTCCCCACACCCGTGGGGATGAACCGTTTAATTGACTGGCTATCTGTTGAGCAGCTTGGTGTTCCCCACACCCGTGGGGATGAACCGTCAAATGGCTGGCGGAATCATAACGGCGCATCGTGTTCCCCACACCCGTGGGGATGAACCGCCTAACTTGCCGCATTGACCTAGTTACGAATAGTGTTCCCCACACCCGTGGGGATGAACCGTCATTTGCTAGCTGTCCGCACCAACGATGGATGTGTTCCCCACACCCGTGGGGATGAACCGTACCCATAATTTGCGAGGGGTAGACCTGACCAGTGTTCCCCACACCCGTGGGGATGAACCGGACTAATATAATGACAAGAATACTAGATATACGTGTTCCCCACACCCGTGGGGATGAACCGAAATTGTTTATGATGGGAAGCGTAGTTTAGCTGTGTTCCCCACACCCGTGGGGATGAACCGTGACCATTTTCAATGTGAAGGTGTTTATATTCGTGTTCCCCACACCCGTGGGGATGAACCGTCACAATATCGGTATTTGTCCAATCGCTAGCAGTGTTCCCCACACCCGTGGGGATGAACCGACTTCAACCAAGAATTAGTATATGTAGAAGTCGTGTTCCCCACACCCGTGGGGATGAACCGGATTAGTAAATGAGAATTGAAAAAGTAGAAAAGTGTTCCCCACACCCGTGGGGATGAACCGGCAGTTTTATCTATATTAGTATTGTTTTGAGCGTGTTCCCCACACCCGTGGGGATGAACCGTTGGCTGGCGATTTGTTGAGCGGCTTGCTCTGGTGTTCCCCACACCCGTGGGGATGAACCGGTGGATTGACATAGACGGTCGTCAAAAACGGCGTGTTCCCCACACCCGTGGGGATGAACCGAGGTATGCTACATAATCCAAAGCGTCATAAACGTGTTCCCCACACCCGTGGGGATGAACCGACCTCGGGAAGATCGGACTTCCCGGTGGCAAAGTGTTCCCCACACCCGTGGGGATGAACCGATGATTTGAAAATCAGGGCTTGGGCGTCTTGAGTGTTCCCCACACCCGTGGGGATGAACCGATCACTTGCGCAACAGAAGCGCAAGCTAGGGCGTGTTCCCCACACCCGTGGGGATGAACCGAATTTTACTCTAGCGACCTGGTCGCTAGAGTAGTGTTCCCCACACCCGTGGGGATGAACCGACTGGTATGCTTAAATACAGTCATTCGCCTGAGTGTTCCCCACACCCGTGGGGATGAACCGCCAAAAAACTCTAGCGTCAACCGAGAAAACCTGTGTTCCCCACACCCGTGGGGATGAACCGTTTCCAGCTTTTTCAGACAGGCTGAAAAAGTGGTGTTCCCCACACCCGTGGGGATGAACCGCCACCAAAATAACAAAACGACTTCCCCATACTGTGTTCCCCACACCCGTGGGGATGAACCGAACATAGCATGTCAATACACTAACCCTAAAATGTGTTCCCCACACCCGTGGGGATGAACCGCTGCTTAAACTTTAGTTATTCCTCGTATGGATGTGTTCCCCACACCCGTGGGGATGAACCGCCTTCGAACATGACACCCTCCGAAGCGTGGAGGTGTTCCCCACACCCGTGGGGATGAACCGCATTGACAATTCTGTTAATGCTTATGCGTTCTTGTGTTCCCCACACCCGTGGGGATGAACCGCGAGATAAGCTAGCTGAAAAATCTGGCACTGAGTGTTCCCCACACCCGTGGGGATGAACCGCTGCTGGGTTATAATAATCGTGATCCGATGTGGTGTTCCCCACACCCGTGGGGATGAACCGTATTTT
>CAZTCY010000017.1:13015-15275 GCA_964612715.1 uncultured Nitrosomonas sp.
GCATCAACGCTTACAAAATACTTAGCGTGTTCCCCACACCCGTGGGGATGAACCGTGGATTTGAAAATCAGGGCTTCAGCGTCTTGAGTGTTCCCCACACCCGTGGGGATGAACCGTGATTTTGATCCCCGATGAGGTCATAAATTCAGTGTTCCCCACACCCGTGGGGATGAACCGCAGTGCACTTTTGTTGCATTTGCCTAAACTATGTGTTCCCCACACCCGTGGGGATGAACCGTATTTTGCATCAACGCTTACAAAATACTTAGCGTGTTCCCCACACCCGTGGGGATGAACCGATTTTCTTGAAAATGCCATTTATGACCATGGTGTGTTCCCCACACCCGTGGGGATGAACCGCTGACAAGAGAAGGGCTGTACACGTCAGAATCGTGTTCCCCACACCCGTGGGGATGAACCGGTATACAAATCCATTGGATATCGGTGTCAATAGTGTTCCCCACACCCGTGGGGATGAACCGCTGACAAGAGAAGGGCTGTACACGTCAGAATCGTGTTCCCCACACCCGTGGGGATGAACCGGTATACAAATCCATTGGATATCGGTGTCAATAGTGTTCCCCACACCCGTGGGGATGAACCGCAGTGCGCTTTTGTTGCATTTGCCTAGGCTGTGTGTTCCCCACACCCGTGGGGATGAACCGCTATATAACTCTGATTCTACTAGGGGTATATAGTGTTCCCCACACCCGTGGGGATGAACCGCATTAACAATTCTGTTTATGCTTACGCGCTCTTGTGTTCCCCACACCCGTGGGGATGAACCGGCAAAAAATAGACCTTGGGTATTTGGTACGCCGTGTTCCCCACACCCGTGGGGATGAACCGAACATAGCATGTCAATACACTAACCCTAAAATGTGTTCCCCACACCCGTGGGGATGAACCGCGTGATTTTGAAATGGGGTATTTGTCTAAATTGTGTTCCCCACACCCGTGGGGATGAACCGGACTTTCTCTCATTGTTTCCAGCTTGTTGGCCGTGTTCCCCACACCCGTGGGGATGAACCGTCATCCCGCCTCAACATCTGGTGCCACCCGGAGTGTTCCCCACACCCGTGGGGATGAACCGCATGATGCCGTATTCGTCGGATACATACGAGCGTGTTCCCCACACCCGTGGGGATGAACCGAACAATGTCCGGATTCCGGAACATTTTTTGGTGGTGTTCCCCACACCCGTGGGGATGAACCTCATCAATCAAGTGCGTCAATCGATATTCGACCGTGTTCCCCACACCCGTGGGGATGAACCGTACGAAGTAGGGCAAGCCCTTCGTCAGCTAGAGTGTTCCCCACACCCGTGGGGATGAACCGCTTTTGATTGTTTTTGATATAGGCTTTAAGCAGTGTTCCCCACACCCGTGGGGATGAACCGGCATACGCGCGTGGACAGCTATTACCGCTCTCGTGTTCCCCACACCCGTGGGGATGAACCGGTTGCGCCTTAACGCATGATCAGCCACCTTGTGTGTTCCCCACACCCGTGGGGATGAACCGGAAACAAAGAATTCGAGGTGCATGTCGCCTTGGTGTTCCCCACACCCGTGGGGATGAACCGGCTACACCGGTTGTCGGGCATATGCTCAAAACGTGTTCCCCACACCCGTGGGGATGAACCGATAATTCCCCATGGAATGAAAAATACCAAATCGTGTTCCCCACACCCGTGGGGATGAACCGTTCTCAAACGAGTTAGCCCATCTTCTGCAAACGTGTTCCCCACACCCGTGGGGATGAACCGATATGTTAACCGTTGCTGTGCCATCAGCGGTTGTGTTCCCCACACCCGTGGGGATGAACCGTGGTACAGGCGAGAGTATTTCAATACTCGTATGTGTTCCCCACACCCGTGGGGATGAACCGCTTTACTGATAAATAATCATAGATAGGCACTGGGTGTTCCCCACACCCGTGGGGATGAACCGTCATCCGGACTTGCTACGGTATCAACGTTGTGGTGTTCCCCACACCCGTGGGGATGAACCGTCTATTTCATTACCGGCGGCACCCCATATATCGTGTTCCCCACACCCGTGGGGATGAACCGCGCCACCGGCTGACCGCGCTTGAGAATGGAACGTGTTCCCCACACCCGTGGGGATGAACCGCTTGCTGTACTGGAAGGCGGCGGGGCAACGAAGTGTTCCCCACACCCGTGGGGATGAACCGCAGGAAATAGCAGGTTTGTGCAGCAATGCATAGTGTTCCCCACACCCGTGGGGATGAACCGTTTTTG
>CAZTCY010000017.1:15375-40062 GCA_964612715.1 uncultured Nitrosomonas sp.
TCTGGAATTGTGGCGTGCAACTCATCGTGTTCCCCACACCCGTGGGGATGAACCGTTTTTGTCTGGAATTGTGGCGTGCAACTCATCGTGTTCCCCACACCCGTGGGGATGAACCGGTTCCGGGGCAATCCCTGCTGGATTAAATGTTGTGTTCCCCACACCCGTGGGGATGAACCGATCGGTGCTGAAACGCTGGATATGCGCCTTGAGTGTTCCCCACACCCGTGGGGATGAACCGGATTTCTTTGCTGCTGCGTTACGTCGCGATTTTGTGTTCCCCACACCCGTGGGGATGAACCGCAACATAATAAATCGTCTCTGATTGGACTCGCGTGTTCCCCACACCCGTGGGGATGAACCGTATGCACTAGCGCAGCAGCGTCACTTCTAGCAGTGTTCCCCACACCCGTGGGGATGAACCGAATTAACAGGGTTTTGCCATACAAAGAATCAAGTGTTCCCCACACCCGTGGGGATGAACCGAAAATGCAGTGGCATGACGTACTTCAAAACACGTGTTCCCCACACCCGTGGGGATGAACCGCCCGGCATACTTCCACAAACTTGACGCGTATTGTGTTCCCCACACCCGTGGGGATGAACCGGTTTCTGAACTGGTTAATAGCACTAACCAGCCGTGTTCCCCACACCCGTGGGGATGAACCGTAATCACTGAAAACTATGCTCTTTACAACGATGTGTTCCCCACACCCGTGGGGATGAACCGTGTGAAAGCCAGAAAGCAAAAGCTGATATTGAGTGTTCCCCACACCCGTGGGGATGAACCGCAGGAACGACCCCAGATTGGAAACCCGTTTTGGTGTTCCCCACACCCGTGGGGATGAACCGTTACACTGACCGACGCCAGGAGGATATGGCGAGTGTTCCCCACACCCGTGGGGATGAACCGACACCTGGGGATGTTCAACGACAAATTGCAGCGTGTTCCCCACACCCGTGGGGATGAACCGGCAGCGTGATGTGCTCGGCAAAATTGTCTCAAGTGTTCCCCACACCCGTGGGGATGAACCGGAACTTATGATGCGGCGAATGCGCCATTTGATGTGTTCCCCACACCCGTGGGGATGAACCGGGCCAGGGAAATGCAATGAACACACGGATCAGGTGTTCCCCACACCCGTGGGGATGAACCGGTTTTCTATTGTTTCCGCTTACCTGCCCAGTGGTGTTCCCCACACCCGTGGGGATGAACCGTTATCTCCATTATCGTAGAAGATAATGGGTCGGTGTTCCCCACACCCGTGGGGATGAACCGTCGTATGGAAAAGGCTAGGAACTGCTTCATGGGTGTTCCCCACACCCGTGGGGATGAACCGCCTTGAACCAACTTTAGATACAGACGCCAGCAGTGTTCCCCACACCCGTGGGGATGAACCGCAATTCGCATAAAAATAATAACAAGTATTTGCGTGTTCCCCACACCCGTGGGGATGAACCGAATGTATTGATCTGCACGCCACTGGCCGTTGCGTGTTCCCCACACCCGTGGGGATGAACCGGCTCCGGCGACGGCTCCGGCTACGGCGTGTTCCCCACACCCGTGGGGATGAACCGTCTTTAAGCTGCTTTGACGCCTCGCGCGCCGCGTGTTCCCCACACCCGTGGGGATGAACCGCTGCCACGTGTATGCAGGATCGTGCTTACCGCGTGTTCCCCACACCCGTGGGGATGAACCGAGATTTGATCAGACCATCGCCCGTTAGATTGCGTGTTCCCCACACCCGTGGGGATGAACCTGGATTATCCGATCCACGAGCGGCAATTCCTCAGTGTTCCCCACACCCGTGGGGATGAACCGGTTTTCATCGTGTGCGCATTCATCGGCTGGTCGTGTTCCCCACACCCGTGGGGATGAACCGAGCGCGAAAAGCGCACTGAAATTACACAAGATGTGTTCCCCACACCCGTGGGGATGAACCGTTCGTGCATCCGACATTGCCGGGTATGACAGGGTGTTCCCCACACCCGTGGGGATGAACCGCCGTATGCCGGTTATTGAATCCTCGTCATCTTGTGTTCCCCACACCCGTGGGGATGAACCGATCAGTCGGCATTCGTTGAATACCTGCGCATAGTGTTCCCCACACCCGTGGGGATGAACCGGTTGGCCCGGAATCCCACTGCCCCGGGACGAAGTGTTCCCCACACCCGTGGGGATGAACCGCCGATGCACTGGCTTCCGGGGAGAAATTGTCCGTGTTCCCCACACCCGTGGGGATGAACCGTTTGACATGGACGCTGCAACCTTACACCAGGAAGTGTTCCCCACACCCGTGGGGATGAACCGGTGTTTGTGTCGTTAAAACCGTTCGAAGGTCAGTGTTCCCCACACCCGTGGGGATGAACCGAGGCTCAAAACATCACAAAAAATTCATGGAAAGTGTTCCCCACACCCGTGGGGATGAACCGTACGCTCTCTCGGTTTCGAAGCACAGACCGCTGTGTTCCCCACACCCGTGGGGATGAACCGGTTGAGGACGATGCCGCTGCGCATGAAAGAACGCTGCAACGAGATCAAGTTCTACATGAGAACAAGACCAAACAACTGGGCATGCTTGAAGGTGGGCGGAATTCCAGAAGCGCCGCAAGCAATGCTGCGCGGCTAAAGGCTGCTGAGATGCGCGCTGGCGGCGGTTTGTTGGATATGACCCCGAAAGCGCAATCATCTCAAGGAAAATTATTGCAAGACATGATCAATCTCGGGCTTGCTGAAAATGCGCAGGATGCGCAGATGAAGCTGGAAAGATCAGGGGCAATGAAGGAAATTATGAAAAATCCTATGCTTGCGAACGATCCCAAAAGAGTTGCCGAAGCGATTAATGCATGGGAAAGCAGCATGGGATACAACAATAATAGAGTTGATCCGGCAGGGCCTGATTTCATATTCAATCCAAAAACCGGTAAATTAGAGCCGTCAAGATGACCATTCGTGTTAATGCCTTTGGCAAGATAATTGCCTTCCCTGCCGATACTCCGCCTGAAGAAATTGAAAAGCATATTAATGACAATATGCACGTCATAAACCCAACCTTCGCAAATAAGGCAAAAAGATTCGGCCAAGAGTTTGCCCAGAACACGTTAGGCATTAACATGGGGATTGAGGATAGAGATTCCGGCGTTTCGGGTCTGATAGGATCGCTCAACAGAGGCACCCGGCAAACAGGCAGGATGATCGGTGCCTCTTATGACGCATACACCAATGATCTTCAGGGTGTCGAAGAATACGGCGAGAACAGCAGAAAGGCCGCAAAAATGGAAACACCTGAAGAACAGATGAAATTGCTTCAGGAATTGCAGCAGATTAACAGGGAACAATCTGTTGTCGGACAGATTGGCGATACTCTTGGTGCTGCCGGTCAGAACAAAATGGGCACAGCCCAATTGATTACTGAGCAGATCCCAAATACCGCAGTTTCACTGGGATCCGGGTATGCGGGATTTAAGACCGGCGCTGCTGCCGGTGCCTTGTTTGGGCCTGCTGGTGCCGGTGTCGGCGGGGTGCTTGGTTTCCTTGGCGGCATGTTTCTTGGTAATACGTTGCTTGAAACCGGTGCAAAGGCGATAGAAAAATCCGAGAATGGCTTCACGCCTGATAAACGCGATGAATCGATAAAAGAGGGGGCGATAAAAGGCGGCGTTATAACCGGTGTTGATGCTGTAACGCTTGGTTTGGGCGGCAAGGTCACCGGTATGTTAAGCCGTGCGGCAGAGCGTGCGGGCGCAAGAGCGGAAGCTAAGGTGCTGATGGATTCCGGTGTTGACATGACATCAATAGCAACAATTAATGCATCACTGGCCGCGAATCCTGCATTAAGAAGTGCCGCAAAACTAGCGGGGGAAAAGGCCGCACTCAGCTCGCTATCGACGGCACGCAAAACAGGGATTGCCGGGACTGGCGTTGCTCTTGAGACTGTTGGCGAGGGCGCTGGCGAATACCTGGGCGAATGGGCGGCAACCGGTGAACCTGATGTGGTTGACGCTACTATCGAGGCATTGGCCGGTATGTCGCAAAGCACTATTGAGGCGGCTTATAACTATAACAAGATTGGTAGCCGCCACGATATTAAAGATGTGCAGCTTCAGGCGACAAAAATAAATGCAGAACGTGAAAGACTCGGATTAGAGAAACTTGCTAATGCTGGATCCGTTGATGAAGCCATCAATGCCGCAGCAGAAACAGTGTCACAAAAACCGGTAACACCAAGTGACATATGGGATGATCAAGCAGCAAGAAACGATCTTCTCATGCGAGCAGAGCAGATTAACCAACAACAAGGAGTGCAGAATGAAGCGCAAGTCCAAGGGACAGAAACGCCCGCAGCCGAAACCGATGTATTAGGCGCAAAACAAGCGGAAACGATACTAAATCAGGCTGTGACGAATGATGAATTAAATTCAATATCATCACAAGCGCAGCTTGATAAAGGCGGCACAGAAAGCGATGTAATCGCACAAAATTTAGGCAATACAGCGAAAGGCGGAGAAACTGAAATTATCCTGCCGGATAACACAACTTTGCCTGCCGAATGGATGGTAGTTGATGCGGATAGCGTAAAAGCTACCATGAAAAATGGTGTCAACCAGCCCAGGGACAGAACAAGGGCTGCTGCTGATGTCCAGATTCAGCAAATTGCCAACCAACCTGATTACAGAAGAATGTCCGATTCTCCCGTCATGGATATTGGAGCGCCAACTTTGTCCAGCGATGGAGCGATAGTTGGCGGCAATGGAAGGTTTGAGGGTGTGTCTCGCGGATATGACGCAGGAACATCTGCTGCGTATCGTGCTGCGCTTGAAGCTGACGCAGTTACAAAAGGTATTGATCCTGCCACTTTTGCCGGGATGAAAAAACCGGTACTGGTCAGACGGGTAACGCAGCCGTTCGACACGCAGAAATTAGCTGTCGCTTCCAATTCCGGCGGTAGTTTGGAATATTCCGCTTTGGAACGCGCCAAGATTGATGCGGAAAGAATTGGTGACATTGATCAAATCGACGTAACTGATTCGGGCGATATTGCTTTAACAAAGGACAATGCCGCGAATATCAGAGGGGCGTTAAAAGGCTACAGCGCTACAGAACTGGGGTCATTTGTTGACAATGCCGGAGGCTTGTCACAGGAAGGCGTGCGCCGCCTTAAGAATGCTGTGCTGTATTCCGCTTATGGTGACAGCAAAACACTGAGCCGCATGGTTGAATCGACCGATAGCGATATGCGTAATATTGTCGGTTCCTTGACGCGTGTTGCCGGACAGGTTGCAAAGGTGCGCAGCAACATCAAGGCTGGTGGATTACCAAAAGAACTGGATGTCACCGATAATCTGATTGAAGCGGTTGAGAAGATCGGACAGATCAGGTCAAGTGGCGACACGGTTGACAACTATTTGACGCAAGGCGAATTGTTCTCAGATATTGCTTTGTCTGAAGAAACCAAAGAGATCATGACTGGCTTGTCTGATGTGATGCGTTCACAAAAGCGCATGACGGAATTTCTTAGCGCCACTTACGATCTAATTGAAAAGGTCGATGTTACCACGGAAAACATATTCGGCGATCCGGATATTCCTAAAAAACTTGAGGTTATCAAGCATGCAAAACAACAAACAGCAGAACAAAGACCCGGTAGCCTCTTTGGCGAAGAATCTGGAAAAGAATCCGCAGCTAAGGTCAATAATGTCACAAGCGCTGAAGCGGGCGCAAAGTATTCCCGATCCCCAGAGGAAAGACTGAAAGACCGTGAAAGATCAAGAAAGCTTGAAAGAGCGCTTCAGCGAGAAGGATACGACTTCAGAATCCAAGCCAGAGATGTGCGGTTGGGCATTACTCCAGATGGCAAAGGACAAGAGGCAATCGCAGCAGAACAAATCGCCAGAATCTTCAGAAAAAGAATAAGCTGGATAGAAGCTGAAGGGGATTTTAAAATTAATGGCGTGATGGTGCCAAGCATACCGGACACCATTTTCATTGATGTAAATACAAACAAAGCCGCGCATATCGTGATGGGGCATGAGTTGTCGCATCACATGGAACAAGACGTTCCGGAAGTCTACCAGGCTATGGTGGACGCGCTTATGCCAATGATCCGTGATGCTGATGCCTATCGAGCTTCACGCAAACTTGATGACATGAAACAAGAGAATGTCATCAAAGAAATCGTTGGTGACATTGTTGGCGACAATTTCACGGATCCGGAATTCTGGAACAAGGTTGCTGAATATAACCCCAGTGCATTCCGAAGAATCGCGGACACTATCATATCCTGGATCAAGCGGCTTGTTACGAACGCCAGGATGCGTGGACTTGGTTCTGAACAGTGGGTAACTGATGCACAAAGGGCGCAGGATATTGTTGCGCGTGCTGTGGCGCAATACACTTCTAGTAATGAGACCGTATCGAAAGACGAAAAGCTGAAGTTTGCGCTGGCGATCAGGAGAAGCAAAGCCAGAAGCGTTAATGATTTCGTTATTCCGGAAACGCCTGAGTATGCAGATAATTACACGGGCGATTTGGCGTATGTTCCAGAGAATGACAAAATACCGGTTAGCCCATTACGTGTTGAGATAGGCAAGGCAACCGGGGCGCATCAGGGAAGAGGTTTATTGCATATGGCCGATAACGCGCGACGTGATGAGTCTCGCATGCCTGAGAAAGTCACTGATGATTTCGCGGAAAACTTAATGAGAGATGCTTTGGTTGTCATGAAAGGCGTAAACTCAGTGCATTATGACGGCGATTATGCTTTTGTTAATCCATCATCACGTATGGCAGTTATAGCAAAATATATTGATGATGGAGGATACTATGCAATAAGAACGGTAAGGCCATTTATTGGTGGGAACAAATGGGGAAACTCTGAATGGAATGGACGCCTGACCTTCCCATCCCGCGAGACTGCGGTTGCCTCACCATCCGAAACAGACCATCAGAACAAATTAAATCCGCTTTCTGACCGCTCCGGGCTAGATGTATTCAGAGAGAAATTGACTTTATCAGAAAAAGAGGGCGCAAGTCAACCCAAAAAGCCGGTTGTAACTGTTAAGAAGAAGCGAAGTGTTGAGCCGAAGTTCAGTAGTTCGGAACGCATACCAGAGACTATCGACATAGATGGAAAAGAGCGCCCAACGCGCAACAGTAATGGCAAGTTGATTCATCCAACTGAAGAAGGTATTCGTAATTTCTGGAAGTGGTTTGGTAATAGCAAGATAGTTGATGATGATGGCAGGCCGCTGGTGGTTTATCATGGCGCTCCGGATGCACGATTTGTGCAGCAGGATGGAATATTTAAAGGCACCAATGAGCGGTTTGGTAGGCAGTCATCAGGAAAGGATAGGGTTTTCTGGTTCGCCAAATCCCGCAGTGTCGCCAAAACGTATGCCGACGATAGGCGAGCTTTTGATTATCAGGCGGCAGATCCGGGCATTATTGATGCGTACCTCAAGCTGGAAAATCCATTAGTAATTGACGCCAAAGGCAAGGTATGGCGTGAGGCTCAGCAGCGCGGTAAGACTTCTGATGTTATTGAGCAGGCCCAGGAAGAGGGCCGCGATGGCGTCATAATTAAAAATGTGCGCGACAACTACAATGATTGGGAGGGAGGAATAAGAAGCACTCCAACAGACACTTATGTAGTTTTTAGTTCGGAGCAAATCAAATCCGCCACCGGAAACACCGGGCAATTCTCACCTGATAGTGATGATATAAGGTTCAGCCGCTCATCTGGCGAACTGGATTTTGATCTTCCTGATCAACGAGGAAGAAAAAAAGATGATCTTGAGCTAACGCCTCAGAACTTTAAGGCGGCAGGAAAGACAGATCCACAAAGCGGCGTAATAGGAGAACTTAATTATGACGACATTGAACAAAGACCCGGAACAACAGAAAAACAAAGAGACGCCGGAAGAAATGCTTATAGGGACTTACTCGAACGGATGGTTAATAGAGGACATGGCCGTTTACTCGGTTCATCAATCCCCAAAGATTTCAGAGAAGGACGAGGCGCATCACTCATCGGACAAAAAGTAGCGTCATCGGAAGATCTCGCTGTTCTTGCTCAGGTATTGAGAGATCCGAGGTTTGAGACCTTTAGAATATTCTATATTAAAGACAATACAATTGTTCATCACACCGGCATATCTTCACGTATGCCGGGGTCATCAAATGTATTCAGATACCAGAAAGGGGATAGCCATTTAACTGCGGCCGCGCGGTTCTTGGAGGCTGTCAGAAAGCATGTAAAGGATTTGAGTGCAGATGGTTATGTGTTCCCCACACCCGTGGGGATGAACCGCTGATCAATTTGTTACTGATCATGTCGGATGCCCCTGGTCGTGTATTGAACAGGTTTTATATCCACTTTAATGGTTTGCTGTAAATTACAGTTTACAAATGGCTGTCAATCATTATGATTGAGGACTGGTGACCATTATGCGGGAGGAGGTTCATGAGCAGTTGGGATAGCGGGTTCCGGGGGAAGCCGGGGCAGGGGATGTCGCATACATTGAGTTTCGGGGGGGCGGCCAGTTTTTTTCGTGCGCCTTTTCAGACTGATTTGACCGGTATTGATGTGGCGGTTTCAGGTGTTCCGCTGGATATCGCCACGACCAATCGTTCGGGCGCACGGCTGGGGCCGCGTGCGATACGCAGCGCGTCGCTCTCTCTGTCATGGGAGCGTCCCTGGCCGTGGCGCGTGGATCCGTTTGCTGCGCTTCGTGTGGTCGATTATGGCGATTGCGCGCCTGTGGACGGTCATTTACAGGATGTCTCGCATATCGAACGGCATGTGGCGCATATTATTGATTCAGGTGCGGCATCTCTGTTATTGGGTGGCGATCATTTCATTGCTTACCCCAGTCTGCGTGCGCATGCAGTTGCTTACGGCACGATCAGTCTGATTCATTTCGATGCTCATACCGATACCTGGTTTCCGTCTGGTAAAGATGTCAATCACGGCACCATGTTTTACCATGCGGCGCGCGAAAATATCGTTAATCCTGCGACTTCTACACAGATCGGTATCCGGACGGTCAATGCGGATACGCTGGGTTTTAACATCATTTCCGCAGCCGATGTTCATCAGACGACAGGCCGTGCAATTGCTGCTCAGATACGGGAACGTGTTAAGGATACGCCAGTTTATATTACTTTTGATATCGACTGTTTGGATCCGGCGTTTGCACCCGGCACAGGCACGCCGGTGCCGGGCGGGCTTTCTACTTTCCAGGCTTTGAGTATTATCCGTGAACTGTGTGGTATCAATCTGATCGGCATGGATGTGGTCGAAGTCGCGCCTGCTTACGATCATGCCGAAATTACTGCGCTGGCGGCGGCGCAGATTGCGATTGAGCTGTTGTGTCTTTTTGCTGAAAGCCGCACACAATCGGGTACACAGAAATAGTCTATGCGTAACGAAACTGTAAAACCCGGATGGAACTGCGCCGATTCTCAGGCGCTGTATGCCATGGACAGCTGGTCGGATGGTTTTTATTCCGTGAATGAACGGGGGCATGTTGCGGTTTGCCCCACTTTCGACCGGACGCTTCAGATTGATATTATGGATGTTATTCGTGCCGCCCGTGCTGAAGATGTCTCCCTGCCCATGCTGATTCGTTTCCAGGATATTATCAGTTCGCGTGTGCATCGTCTGAATCTGGAATTTCAGGAAACCATACAGGAATGCGGTTATGCCGGAAGTTATCGCAGTGTTTATCCGGTCAAGGTCAATCAACTGCATGAGGTGGTTGCTGAAATTCTGGATGCAGGACAGGCATTCAACATCGGACTGGAGTGCGGCTCGAAGGCGGAGCTGCTGGCAACGTTGCCGCTGGTGGGTGACAAGACATTGCTGCTGTGTAATGGTGTCAAGGACAATGTCATGTTGAATCTGATGCTGAATGCGCAGCAGCTTGGGCAGCAGGTTGTGCCGATTATCGAGAAGTATTCTGAATTCGAGCAGTTGATGGTATTGGCCGGAACACGGTCATTGAGGCCGCGCCTGGGCGTGCGTTTGAAGCTCAGCACGCGGGGATCGGGGCATTGGTCCGAATCGGGCGGAGCACACTCCAAGTTCGGTCTGATGGTGTCTGAACTGGTCAGACTGGTGCAGCAGCTGGAACACCAGGGCATGGCAGGACAGCTGGAGTTACTGCATTTTCATCTGGGCAGCCAGATATCCGATATCCAGGTGCTGCGCAGCGCGGTCAAGGAGATTACACAGATTTACGCGGATCTGATCCTGCGAGGGTTGCGGATCCGATATCTGGATGTCGGCGGCGGGCTTGGTGTGAATTACGGCGCGGACTACAACAACCCGGACAGTTTTATCAACTACGGTCTGAAAGAATATGCCAATGTCATCGTGTATAGCGTCAAGGAAATCTGCGATGAGCGCGGCGTATCCGTTCCTGATCTGTTGTCGGAAAGCGGGCGTGCACTGACGGCACATCATTCCTTGCTGGTCGTTCCCGTTCTGGGCGTACATATGCCGGACAGTTCACCGCCGACGCCTGCACCGGACGATGCGCCAGCCGTTGTTACGCGTATGAATGCGGTGTGTCGTGAGGTGGAGCTGATTGAACACACCGCCGCTGTGCTGGAGTGTTATCACGATGCGCGGGAAATCCGGGAGGAAGGAGAACAGATGGCGCGATTGGGTTATCTGTCTGTCGAGTATTTGGCGCAACTGGATACGTTGTACTGGAGCATTTGCCGGGTTGCGCTGCGCAAGCTGACGGTGGCTGAATTAAGTCCGGTGCCAGCGGAGCAGCTGGATCTGGAGAAACAGCTTACCGATCTCTACCTGGGTAATTTCTCGGTGTTTCATTCGATTATCGATCATTGGGCAATTGGTCAGATTTTTCCCGTCATGCCGCTGCACAGGTTGCTGGAAAAACCGGAGCGCAGAGGGCAGTTGGTCGATTTGACCTGCGATTCGGATGGTAAGGTCAGTCAGTATATTACGTCATCCGGTACCGTTAACTGCCTTCCTTTGCATGATTTCCGTCTCAATGAGTCGTATTATCTCGGCATTTTTCTCGTCGGCGCTTATCAGGAGATTCTCGGTGATGCGCATAATCTGTTTGGCCGTGTCGATGAAGTGCATATTTATGCAAGAACGGAAGAGGAAGGCGGGTTCTGGATAGAGGAATTGCTGAAGGGCGTCAGTGTCAAGGAAATGCTTAACCAGGTGCAGTATTTTCCCAATGATCTCGATCGGCGCATGTCTGAATTTGTCCGCCAGCAGGTTAATGCGGGCCGCATCAAGCCAAACGATGGCACCCGGATACTGACGATTTATAATCGTCATCTGGAGGATACGACCTACTGCAATACGCGCATGGATGTGCGGTAGTCCGGTCTGCGATGCGTATACAGGGGGTTGTTGTGATGATTGGCTTCGAATGAGCCTGTATTCATTCTGCCGCCCGTTGCGGGAGCGCCGGTCCGGCATAAGATCCGGATATTCTGGTTGTTTTGATTTTTCTTGCACATCAGAATGATGTGAATATGTTGATTTTATGACCAATCCAATACCCGTATGGGCGGGATTAAACAGCCAAGCGATCCTCGCCGGTATCAATCTGAAAATTGAAGTTGGAACAAGATAGCCGGACTGAAATGATCGGGTAATTGCATGATTACCCGGTCAGTCCCCGGATTGCATATATTGCCATGTGTATCTTGGCGTGATCCATCTGTGGCATCATTTAAACGAAATATAGGAGGTTAAAATTGCATTACTATACTATTATGGAAAGTCCGATCGATCCTCTATTACTCATGAGCGATGGTGATCACCTCACAGGTTTGTATATGGATACGCAAATACAGGAATACCTGCCCTACATGAAAGAAGAATGGAAGAATGACCAGGCGCCCTTTGCAGAAACCATCGTCCAGTTAAAAGCCTATTTTGCCGGAGAGCTGTGCCAATTTGATCTTCCGCTGAAACTGTCCGGGACAGTCTTTCAGAAAACGGTCTGGCAACAGTTGACGACCATTCCTTATGGTGAGACTGTCAGTTATAAAAGTATTGCCGAGCACATTTACGCACCCAAGGCAGTGCGCGCAGTAGGTCTGGCAAATGGTAAAAACCCTATTTCCATTATCGTACCCTGCCATCGTGTGATCGGTGCTAACGGCAAACTGACCGGTTACGGTGGAGGCCTCCACCGCAAACAATGGCTGCTGACACATGAAGCCAGACAAGGTACACTGCCGATGTCGGCATTGTGAGCATAACGTATCGCGGCAAGGCCATACAGAAATGGACAAAATCGTGTCCATCCATTGATAACCCCCCGGCAGTGCTGCAGAAACTTATTATCCCACTGGGATTATGAGGCATGTAGCAGCACGGCGATCCAGTGCCTCGTTATCACCAGTATGTCTGCTGCCCCGGCTCGCACCGATCAATCTCCGAACACTTCCCCGATTGTCTGCACCACCAGTATCCGCTCTCCCCAAGTCAGCAAAGTCTGTGAATCCGCCGCCCTGACCCGGGCACGTACCGTCTCATCGATCGTACCAAAACGCCGTTCCAGCAAACGCAGCAGCAGCGCTGCTTCACCTTCCTGACGCCCCTCCTGACGCCCTTCTTGGCGCCCCTCTTCTATACCCTGTTGCTTCCAGTCTTTGGTCCATTCTTTGACGCGTTCTGACAGCATACTTTGTACCTCCTGTAAATCATGAATTTCATTAAACTTGACGCCGGGGACCCTGCCAGGTAGAAATACCCGTTTCAACCATACAGTAAACGCCCGTCGCAGCGCATTCTGTTCCGGTGACTGCAGCCAGGTTATCAAGGCCTGTAATACCCGCTCGACATCCTCTGGCGTACGACTGTTTTCCAGCCGGAAAAGGGCTGCAGTCAGATTGCGCAAGGTGGCCAGTTCAGAGTCACTATAGCTGCCTTCGTCCAGCAGCAGGTAGTGCAAGCACGGCCGATAACGCTCCAGTCCTCCCGGTACCGGAATGATCAGTTCTCCGATGTCTACAGGTGCCTGCCAGCGGTTGTCGCCATTGTACAGTACCACTGGCAATACCGGGGGTAGACGTTCTCCCGTTCGGATCGATTCGCTCTTGATCAGATCCTGATACAGCAGACCGACATAGGTCATGATTCGAACCGCCATGAACCAGTCGACGGTGGACTGGAATTCAAGCAGCAGATAAACGTATAGCCAGTCTTTTTCCCAGCGTACTCGCCAGATGATGTCGTCTTCCCGTTCTCTCAGATCGTCACTGACATAGCTGCCGCTGACTTTTTCCAAGGTGGAGAAATCCAATTCGTTTATCCAGTCTTCTCTGACGAAGCCGCGGAGCAGGTCAGCCACCATTTCGGCGTGGGAAAACAGCAGTTTGTAGCTGTGGTCATGGTTCATCCGGGAAGTGTAGCAAAAATGGGAGGAAATTATCCGTCGGGATTCCGGATCAACGTTATTGGCAGGGATAATCACACTGGACTGCTTCACGCTTGTAGGATTCGCAATAACGGGATGGGAAAGGTTTATCGTATGCAGTCCCCGTTAAGTCATTCCGGGTTCTTTGAACACGGGTATTCAGATTGACTGTCAGACTGGAGCGTTAAACATCATCCTGGTGGACTAAGCGCGGTATATTACACTGGTTGTCGATCAAAAGTGGTGTGTGTATAAGATTGTCATCCGGTTAAAGCCCTGTGATTTCTCCCGCGTCAGTCAGATCGATACGGCAGGCGGCCGGGTTGTGTGGTAATCCGGGCATGGTGACGATATCGCCGGTCAGCACCAGCAGATAACCCGCGCCTGCTGCAATGCGCACTGATTCGACCGGGAGTGCAAACCCCCGGGGATGACCCACCAGCGCAGGATCACCGCTGAGTGACAAGTGGGTTTTGGCGATACAGACCGGGAGACGGTCAAAGCCCAGTAAGTTGATTCGCTCAAGATCTTTTCTGGCGATCCGGCTGAATTCGACGGTGCTGGCGCCGTAAATTGTTTGTGCGACGGCGGCAATTTTCGTTTCAGGAGATGATTCCAGATCATACAGATAGCGCACAGCTGGTTTTGGCTGCGCGGCCGCGCTGGCAACCGCCTGTGCCAGCGCTTCTGCGCCGGCACCTCCGTCGCTGAAGCCGGTAAAGCGTGCTGCATTTAATCCGTGCCCGGCGCACCAGTGTTCAATGACAGCCAGTTCCTGTTCCCTGTTATTAGGAAAGCAGTTGATGGCGATGATCGGTTCGAAACCGAAAGCGTGCACACTGCGGATGTGATGGTCCAGGTGTTCCAGACCGCGTTCGATTTCAGTGGTGGCATTCGAGTGGGCGGCATCGCCGCCGCCATGTATTTTCAAAGCGCGTACGGTAATGACGAGTACCACGGCACTGGGCCAGAGACCAGAGTTGCGGCATTTCAGGTCAAAAAACTTTTCGGCTCCCAGATCAAAACCAAAACCGGCTTCAGTGACTGCGTAGTCTGCATAAGTTGCCGCTGCTCTAGTGGCTATAACACTGTTACAGCCATGTGCGATGTTGCCAAATGGTCCGCCATGAACAAAAGCGGGAACGCCTTCGGTGGATTGCACCAGATTCGGCAGTATGGCGTCCTGCAGCAGTGCCGCCATCGCACCTGTTGCCTGCAGGCTTTGCGCTGTTACCGGTTTGTTCAAACGATTGTAGCCAAGCAGGATTCGCCCCAGCCGGGCTTTCAGATCAGCGGTATTTTCGCTCAGACAAAGAATGGCCATTACTTCTGATGCCGCGGTGATGTCAAAGCCGGTTTCGCGCGGCACACCGTTCAGCCTTCCGCCCAATCCGATCACAGTTTGACGCAGGGCGCGGTCATTTACATCTACTACGCGGCGCCAGAATATCTGGCGGTGTTCCAGATCCAGTTCACTGCGAAAGTGAATGGCATTATCCAGCAGTGCAGCCAGCAGATTGTGCGCCGCGCCGACGGCATGTATGTCTCCGGTGAAATGCATGTTGATGCGTGCAGCGGGTTCAAGCTGGCAGCGTCCGCCGCCCGTGCCGCCGCCTTTAATCCCGAAAATCGGACCAAGCGAGGGTTCGCGCAGTGCAAGCGCCGTTTTTTTGCCGATACGGGCCAGGCCCTGTGCCAGACCGATGGCGACGGTGGTTTTTCCTTCACCGCTGTGGGTGGGGTTGATGGCTGAAACCAGGATAATTTTACCCGCCGGCGAGGCGCGTTTACCGGGCAGGGCGTGCAACTGAAGCTTGGCCATATGCTCGCCGTAGCATATCAGCGCGTCGGTCTGTAAACCAAGGGATGCGGCAATAGCGTGTATAGGGCGCATGGTCAGAACTCCGGTAAAGTAAAGCACAGCGTGTAATTCAAATGACCGGCGCCGGTCACGGCGGTACGGATCTTTTATACGAAGCATACTATGCGGGTACGGATAAGTCGAACCGGTAATGATGGTTTAACTTCAATGGCGTATTGTTTAGACTGATTGAAAGTGAATGTAAAAACAGCAATTTTGCTAATATAGCCGAATATCATTTTATCCTTGGAGGTCACATGAAATTTTATGTTCTGCTAATGAGTTTGCTGCTTAGCGCTTGTTCTGTTTTGCCGCCGGTTTTCAATGATGCGCGCATAAAAGAAATTTCATATGCCCAGGCGCTCGAGAACGCGGAAGCCCACGTGGGTACGATGGTGCGATGGGGCGGTGTTATCATCGGGTTGGAAAATGCTGAGCAGCAGAGCGTGCTGCAAGTGCTGTTTCATCCGCTGGATAGCTATGGCCGTCCGGATGTCGACAAGCCCAGTGAGGGCTATTTTCTTGTCAATAGCCCTGAACCGCTGGATCCGGAGCAGTATGTCGAAGGGCGGGAAATGGTTGTTGTCGGAATCCTGGCAGGAAAGACTGAGCCTTTGGCCAAATACGGCAGTACAGGATTGCCATTGATCAGAGCCACCGGTATTCATCTCTGGGCTGTTGTTTACCGCAATAACTATTACTGGCATTGTCCGTCATGTTATTTTCAGCAGTTGTACTGGTAAACACACTGTAAATGCCGGATTTCCTCCGGTTGCCGTTTTTTCATATCCGGTGTTATTGATCAATGCTTTGTGTATACTGTGAAAAATTTTAATCGGATCAGAGCGCTATGTTGAATGTGTTTATAACCGTGGATACGGAGATCTGGTGCGACGGCTGGAACGATCTGGATCGTAAGTTTCCAAAATATTTTAAATCGTATGTCTATGGTCCGACACCGGATGGTGACTTCGCGTTGCCGGGTACATTATCTATTCTCGAGGAATATAACCTTCCGGCTGTTTTTTTTGTTGAACCATTGTTTTCAGAAAAATTCGGCATAGAGCCACTTAAAGAAATAGTTGGCCTGCTTCAGGAAAAAAATCAGGAAATCCAGCTCCATATGCATCCCGAATGGGTCGATGAAGTCGGTGACCGGCTGCTGCCCGGAGTTAAGGAAAAAATCCCAAATATGACCTGTTGCACTCAGGAACAGCAGTCTCAACTGATTAAATGGGCCATTCAGCGTATGCATGAGGCGGGTGTGAGTCACGTTAACGCTTTCAGGGCCGGCGGTTTTTGCGCTAACCGTGCTACTCTGCGTGCGGTAGCCGAGAATAACCTGCCTTTTGATTCAAGTTATAATCTTTCGGGTCCGATCGGCGTGGCAGATATCGCTCCAGGCGAATGGTTACACCAACCCCGCTATATTGACCACGTCTACGAATATCCTGTGTCAGTCATTAAAGATCCGATACGGGGGAATTATCGGAATGTTCAGATTAATGCACTGTCACTGGCCGAACTGATCAACTGTCTGGAAACCGGGTTTGAAAAAGAGTGGGATTCGGTCGTTATCGTCACACACAACTTTGAACTGCTCAGCCGCGACAAAACAAGAGTCGATAAAATTGTCAGGAAACGATTTCAGCGATTCTGCCAATATCTGGACAATAACCGCGATCGATTCAATGTCAGAGGATTTCGTGATCTGATACCCAAAGATATACAGCCCCAGCCGCCCATCGTTTCGGGTAATCTGATTTCGGCCGGTTTTCGATATGCGGAGCAGGCGTTGCGCGGACTGTTGTATCATTGAGTCGCCGGTAAACTTGATCCATTCAGAAGGGGTTTTTTGTGCTGCGACAGACTGGGCAGTATACAATTTCCAAGCAGCAAAGTGATGTGTTTGCCGAGCTGTCGGGCGATTACAATCCGCTGCATGTCGATGCTGTTTATGCGCGGCGATTACAATTCGGCCATCCGATTATTCACGGTATTCACCATCTGTTAGCCACATGGGATGCCGCCAATCTCGCGGTATTGCAACACAGTAACACGACGCCATTATATCTCAGCGAACTTGTCGCTACTTTTCTGAATCCGGTGCGTGCGGACCAGGTGATCGAATACTGCTGCGAGTTGTTTCCTGAACAGCAAAATGCGGTAATTTCCGCTTTTTGTGCAGATCAGAAAATCCTTTCCCTGAAACTCAAATTTTCTGTTGGCCAGACAGTAGAAGTAGAAAAAAATGCATTTTTACCCACCTGCCCGCCTAAAGAGGCGCCCCTGAATCAGAATTTTCCACCTGTGCATGATTCAGGGGAATGTCGGCTTTACTTTGATCAATCCTGTGCAGAAAAACTATTCCCTGGCCTCATGCGCTATGTTTCACTGCAGCAGTTGGCTCAGATTATTGCATGCACGCGTATCGTCGGTATGCGGTGCCCTGGTTTAAACTCTATTTTTGCGGGTATACGTTTAAATTTCAGCGCCGGTGTTGCTGGCGATGGAGATGATGCTGTTCGTTTTTCCGTGACCTATCAGGATGCGCGGGTAAAGATGCTGAAAATCGATGTCGAAGCGGAAGGCATGAAGGGGATGCTGGATACATTTTTACGTCCTGCACCCGTAAAACAGCCGACGTATGCCGCGGTTTGCTCAACAATCCCTGATGCTCATCAATTTGCTACGCAACGCGCTTTGATTATCGGCGGTTCCAGAGGTGTTGGGGAAATTACTGCCAAACTTCTTGCTGCAGGTGGAGCGGATGTCATCATTATGTATCATCAGGGACTGGAAGAAGCGGAGAACGTGGCTGAGGAAATCAACGATGGTCGTGGGCGCTGCCAAGTCGCTGCGCTCGACATTAATGCGCTATCAGCACAGTCGTTGATTTTCTTTGGGGAACAATTGCCGACGCATATTTATTATTTTGCATCGCCGCATATTTCGCTCAATCGCACCAGAGCCTGGAACACAATACTGTTTAGTCAATTCTGTCAGTTTTATCTTGATGCATTTTCCAATCTGGTGTCACTGTATGCCGAACATGCGGTGCAATCCGGTATGCCCTTGACAATCTTTTATCCTTCAACCATTTTTATCGATAAACCGGAAAAAGGATTTGCCGAATATGCGGTTGCCAAGGGTGCGGGCGAGATATTGTGCAGGCAGCTTGCGACCAGATATCCCAATGTGCAATTTCTCATGCCGCGCCTGCCGCGCATGGCGACTGATCAGACTTCGAGTATTATTCCGATTCAATGTGAATCGGCTTTGGATGTGATGTGCAAGGAACTGGATAACGTAAAATAAATTTCGTTAGTTCTGTTTAAAACGGATCGTACAAGGTTTTTCCCTGCTTTGCCGCCGCGATAAGCTTGGTTGTTACTGTGCGGGCCTTTGCTGCAAAAAAGGGTACATTATGAAATTTCCAGAGTTTTAGGTCTTCCTTGTCCAATAATTGCGGGAGTTTTGCAATGTTGAAATGTCCTTGAATACCTGTGCCGCGTAAGGTTACCGGAACTTGTTCCTGACCGTCGATCACTGTAACAATCCTATTCTCGGTATCCGTTTTTCTCGCTACTGGAAATGCATCGCCCATAATACCTTCGACATGATGCGTCTGTGTCATGACGTCAAATGATTTGCCTATGCCAATAATCAGCGTGTTGTGCGCGGCCATATATTCAAAAGGCGAACCGCTTCCCGCAGGGCCCGATGCATTTTCGTGTCCCTCGGTCAATGCTTTTGCCAGAGGCCCCAGCGCAGATACTCTGTAGACCGGATGACGGCTTTGTATCACGTCTTTGGTGCGTCTGAACAGCTCAGTCGCCAGTCCCATTTGTGAAGGTGTTTTTTTGAGATCGAAAAAGGGGTTTGCTTTGAATGTATCGATTACTGAGCCGATTCTGGGGTCACCGAAAAAAAACGCCGGCATGACCAGCGTTCGGTGCGGACCACAAAAATCAATCAACATGCGTACAAGTTCCAATGGGTTGCCGTTGTAGTAAGGCAGCATATGATTAACCGAACTGTGCACCATCAGGATTTCAAAGTCGGGATCCAGGGTTTCTTCAAGATGTTGTCGTAATGCTGTGGTGTCAAATGTGCCGTGAATGATTTTCAGCGCCGGTGTAAGCGCCTTGCGCAGTGCATAATAGCCGTTTCGTACTTTTAGGAAAGCATTGTCCGGCAAAAAGCGTTTTGCCGTCTTCGAAATAGAATGGAGCCAGTCCATGAGCGGTTAAACCTGATCAGTTTTTCATTTTTTCAATAAATTCAATAATTGCCTGAATCGAGTTAAGTTTTGCAAAATCCTCGACATCCAGGGTAATATCGAATGTCTGTTCGAGTGCGATCATCAGATTGACATGTGCAAGCGAGTCCCAGCCATTGGTATTTTCGGCGGTACTTTCTTCTGTAATGATTGATGGTGAGACATTTAGCGTCTCTGCTACTACGTGAATGACCTGTTCCGATACACTCATCTTGTTTAAGCCTGTAAGTTGATTAAGTTAATAGACGTGTTATTTACCGGTATCTTCTATTTCAATTTCGATAGGCGGAAATAGATTCCTGTCTACAGGTGAAATGGATAAATCCCGTTTATAGCGACCTGCTGTATTCCCGGCAATGAAGCCATGCGTGCTGAAAAAATCTGCGACCAGACTGTTCTTCTGCGTGGGAAGATACGTCGCGGTAAATTGCATGATGCCTATCGTAGCAAAATAATCCAGCATGGCATATAAAAATGCGCTTTCGGCTGATCTTCCGATGACGCGGCATGACATCAGAAAATTATCGATTTCGATTGCTTCATCGTTCAATTTTCGAAATAAAGCCAGACCAACGATGCCGCTATTACCAAAAGTATCCGTTAATGTAAATGAACTTACTGTCCATTCGTTTGATTCAACAAAATCAAGGATTTGTTGTTCGCTGTAACGCCGTGTCGTGACATTGAACTGATTGGTTTTCTGAGTTAACTGCGCCAGTCGGGCAATATTTTTCCTGGAATCAATTTCAATGTACATTTTCATTTTCAGTGATGCGAGGTAGCTGTTTAAATCGCCGCCAAGCGCAGCCGTATCCTGCCTGAATTGCTTGCGCTGTTTTTCCTGCACATAGAGTTGTGTCTTTAATGTGTCTTCTGCAGTCAGTGAGAGTATTTCAAGCCTGTTGATCTGTTCGAGGCACATTGGTATCTCGACAGGTTTCGATGGCGTTTGTATCACTTCAACTTGTGGCAATTGGCTTCGTATAATGTCGCATTCGTGACTGCTGTCATCTACGAAAATGAATGAATCCAGACCGAGATTTAACTCGCTTGATAAAGACAGAAGATTCTCATGTTTCGGAAGCCAGTTGATGCGTTCAGCGGCGAAATGGTGTCTGCGCAATACCTGATGCGGGTGGCTGTCCAGTATTTCATGAACATCCTCGGTATTATTTTTACTACACAACGCCAGAATGAATCCGCGTTGCTGGAAATCCAGCAGTCGCCGTTGAAAATCGACGTAGGTGTTACCGGGATATTCCGGTCCCAGCGCGATGCCGTTAATGCCGTCTTCTCCGATAATTCCTCCCCACAGAGTGTTGTCAGCATCCAATGCAATGACTTTCGCTTTGGGATAAACTGAAACCGTCATCAGATTGACCAGTCGGCGTGCAAGTTCATTTGCCGCTAATGGTGTGAACGGAAATCGCGAAGTGTACCAAAACCGGAAATCAAAAAAATGAAATCTGCCGATTTCAGCAAGTATCTGGTCCATATCGAAAAAGAAGCTGGATTCGAGCGTATTGCTCAGCGCGGCGGCGAATTGTTTTTTAAGGAATGTTTGCCATAGATTCTCGGAACAACCGGAATGCGCATCATAGATTCCCAATGCCGGCGGCATGATCGGCGGTAATAGCGTCAGTACAATACGTGCGGATGTATTGGCGCGAAACATGGCCAGGATTTCGAGTATGCGTTTAACCGCGTCTTCAAGCAGGTCATATTGCCGGGTTAGATGCAATCTGGAATCCGGTTTTGAGAATTCCGGGTGAATATCATCCAGTGTGAGCATAAACAGGATCATGTCAGGTGCGTGAGCATGTAAACCGGAACCTTTCTGACTTTCCATCAGATTCAATCCATAGGGGGCATGATAAGTCTTAAGGTCTATGCCTTGAACGACGGCATGAAAATTCAGCCACGGATCCAGAAGATTGCTGGTGTAGGTGTGAACAATACCCAGTCTGAATTCCTTTTGAGGCGGCTCTTCTTCGCTTAAACGTCTGGTCAGTGTGCGTGCTTTGGGAAGAGAAAGGTTTTTAGACCAGTTAAATGCCTGCTCTTTTATTACCCTTCGAGTTTGTGTTGCGAGATAATTATCAGAATTTTTTTCCACGGACTCTATTCAATTAACGTGCTTTGTTGATGTTAATGAACAGATAAATTACCATAGTTTGATGTGTTGCATGATGCCTATTTGCGGGAGGGAATGCCGCTATATCAACATTTCTCTTCGGTCTACTATTTTAGTATGCCGACCGCTGGATGTGTCGCCTCAATTAGTTTGTGCGTTATTATTGGACAATGGGTTGGAATGACTTCTTCATAATCATGTCATAGGTGCGGTGGTTGATGGGTTGAAGTAGATCATTGTGCATCAAGCTGAAAAGGAAATCGGATTTAGACAGGGTTTGGTGCCATGAGCCTGAGTGGATTTGTAGAACAACAGTATTGAGGCGTAGTGTAAAGGAAATACTGAACGTCATTGATTGATAGGCAATGAGTGTGCGTGGTATAACGGATTGAAAAGAGCTTGTAGGGCCTGAGTCAGGATGATGAAGATTGCTGGGCTTGCCGATTTACAACGAAGAAATACTAAACGTGAAACACTTGCAGGTGATGAAGCAGAAAGGAAACACTGTACACAGACATTTGTTCACTACTTTAAACCGATGCCTGTGTACTCTTTATAGCCAACTTACATGTTGTATATAATTAAACCGATTACTATAAATGCTACTGTCGTAATACCGATAAGTTTCAGTGTCTGTGCATCTGTTGCTCTGTTTGAATCATCGCTCATTATCTTAATCTCCTTATAAATTATTGACTTTCTCAAAATTAATTCATTTAAGTCGATAAAAACTGACTCATCTGAAAAAACATCCTCACAAAAAGCGGGAAATGTTAAAAACATGACAGATTTCTCTGCTCCCCCAGTCTTTTCCAGTTGCTTATGATATGCATCATTCAATTTTATGAATGCTCACAACCTACTGGGAATATTATTATTTTTATCATAACAGTCTTATTGTTGCTCACCGCTTAACCGTTACGTTTCGAAATTCTAACCTACATTTTCTGACAATGAAAGATTAGTTTTGAATTTAACCCCAAAATTTTTGCGGATTTACCGCATTCAATTATGTAGAAAACTTGAATTGACTTGGAAATGAGGTGATGTGTTGCATGCGACTGCTTTACGGAATATACCGTGAGAAGACCTTCAGGCACCATGATTCTACTTGACTTTTACGATTGTCACATCATATACAGACCGTAACGGAAGAAGGACGTGATGTGGCTTTATGGGCCCAAGTTTTCCAAGATAAAAAAAGTGTAAACTATTCGGAATATTGCTTATGCAAGTTTATTTTCAAAGCTGATCTATGGATAATTTACTCATAGCAATGAAGCAATTGATTCCGGTCGAGATATTGATCAATTTGACGATCATTTCGTTGATCAGTTTTATTGCTTCGCTGATCATTATCCCTGTCATCCTGATTAATTTGCCGCATGATTATTTTGATATCCGTATAACCCGCCACTGGCTAAAGGATCGTCATCCTTTTCTGCGTATTCTGGGGTTGGTGGTCAAAAATATCTTGGGTTCTGTGTTTCTGATCGCCGGTTTTATTATGCTCTTCCTGCCCGGTCAAGGCATTTTGACCATGTTGATAGGTATATCATTAATGGATTTTCCCAAAAAGCGCTTGCTGGAAATCAAAATTATCGAGCAACCGGCTGTTCTGAAGGCTATTAATACGCTACGGCGCAAATATAATAAGCGACCATTTACCTTGTCATAACGGGTTCAAATGGGTTGATGCGTATTGCCCGCTGTGGAACACAGCGGGATAGATCTTGTTGGCTTTAAGTCAGATCGGTATCAGAAACCTGTTGAATACCGGCAAGTAACCAAACTGAATCGGGATCGTTCAAATTTTTCTCCACATGCCATACTTCGTCAAAAGCTTCGGGTTCTCCGTCTGGTAATTCTCTCATTTGACCGGTAAACCGTACGCTTGCGATTGCCGAATCATTATTTGTTTCGATACCCAGAAGATTCGCGTCAAGAAACATGACTTCGGATTTTTGCTGTGCGTTGCCGCGTTCCTGAATTTGCAGGCTGATTTCTGCAAGCATTTCTGGTGTCGTATATTCACGTATATCGTTTATATCACCAATATCATAGGCAGCCTGTAAACGAATAAATGATATCTTGGCATTTCTCAAGAAGGGCTCTACTTTAAAATCGGGTGGAATATTTGATTGATGCGAGCCTGCGCTGCTGGTTGTCGTCGTTCCTGCGGCATGATCGAATGGAGGTTGCGCTATGTTGTTCCGCGTGGAAGTATTGACACCGGAGTATTGCATTGGCCGTTCATGGCCTGCAGTATGCGGTTTACGCAGCATACGTATGATGAAAAAGATAGCGCCGGCAATCAGAATCACCATCAGGATATCCATCATGTTAATTCCTTCAAATGCACCCCCCATGAATAAAGCAGCCAGTAAACCGCCTGCCGCCAGTCCGGCTAATGCCCCACCCCATTTACTGCCTCCACTGGCCGGAGCGGCAGCATTTTGAGTTGACGCAGGAGCTTGCTGCTGATTCGGTGTGGATTGCTGATTGAGAGACTGCCGCTGCTTGCCAAAACTTTTACCGCCTCCCATGCGTTTGGCTTCAGCGTCAACCGCAATCAAACCAACGGTGAGAAATGCCATTGTCAGGAAAATAAACATTTTTTTCATTAATCGTGCTCCCAAATAGATTTTGAAGTAAAAAGTATAGCATCGAGTTTGTTGCAATACCTATCCGCCAGATGATAAAGCCTGTCAAGTATTTAGAAATGGAAATAGTATAAATAGCATTAATGATCAGATCCGGTGCCAGTAAACATAGGCTGTTTGATTGTGTTTTGATCCCATACAATCAGATAGAGATAGCCGGGCTATTAAGATTCAAGCCAGGTACGTATGTAACATACTCCTGTAAATCAGTCTGGTGCCATTAATGATTAAATCTATCGCAGTACGAAAGATTGCGGCAATAAATTGGAAATTTTGTGAAACTTTTTTAGATTAAAACCATCTTTAGTATATGGTTTCTACAATTAGAGAT
>CAZTCY010000018.1:0-39589 GCA_964612715.1 uncultured Nitrosomonas sp.
GGTAGCCACCCGGTCGAGGAACCAGCGGTCGTGCGAGATGACCAACACACAGCCGGCGAATTCAAGCAGCGCATCTTCGAGCGCGCGCAACGTTTCCACGTCGAGGTCGTTCGATGGTTCATCGAGTAGCAGCACGTTGCCGCCTGCGATCAGGGTTTGTGCGAGGTGCAGGCGTCCGCGTTCACCGCCGGAAAGCTGGCCGATGATCTTTTGCTGGTCGCCGCCCTTGAAGTTGAAGCGGCCCAGGTAGGCGCGGGCAGGGGTGGTATATTTGCCGACGGTGAGCAGGTCGTTGCCGCCGGAAATTGCGTCAAATACGGTTTTATCGTTTTCCAGCGTATCGCGTGCCTGGTCGACATGCGCGATGTTGACAGTCGGGCCGATTTTGACTTCGCCGGAATCAGGTTGTTCCTTGCCGGTAATGAGCTTGAATAATGTCGACTTGCCCGCACCGTTCGGCCCGATGATACCGACAATCGCGCCGGGTGGAACGATAAAACTCAGATTGTCGATGAGCAGCCGATCACCGTAGGCCTTGGAGACCGCGTTGAATGTGATGACATCGTTGCCAAGCCGTTCGCCGACCGGGATGAAAATTTCCTGCGTTTCGTTGCGTTTCTGGTATTCCTGAGAGCTGAGTTCGTCGAAGCGTGTCAGACGTGCTTTGGATTTTGCCTGGCGGCCTTTCGGATTTTGCCGCACCCATTCAAGCTCTTTTTTCATCGCTTTCATATGCGCATCAACCTGCTTGTTTTCCTGTTCCAGCCGGGCCTCTTTCTGTTCGAGCCAGTTGGAATAATTGCCTTTCCACGGGATACCATGTCCACGGTCGAGCTCCAGTATCCATTCGGCGGCGTTGTCGAGGAAGTAGCGGTCGTGCGTGACGGCGACGACAGTGCCGGGAAAGCGTACCAGGAACTGCTCGAGCCATTCGACCGATTCCGCGTCGAGGTGGTTGGTCGGCTCGTCGAGCAGTAGCATGTCGGGTTTCTCGAGCAGCAGTTTACAGAGTGCCACGCGGCGTTTCTCACCCCCTGACAGGTTTTTGATGGTGGCATCCCACGGCGGCAGCCGCAAGGCATCAGCAGCGATTTCCATCTGGTTTTCAGTGTCGCTGCCTGCGGTGGCGAGGATTGCTTCCAGCCGTGCCTGCTCTTCGGCGAGTGCGTCAAAATCGGCGTCTTCTTCCGCATATGCGGCGTATACTGCGTCGAGTTTTTTCTGCGCTTCGATGATTTCTCCCATGCCCGCCTCAACTTCCTGACGCACGGTATGCTCGGGGTCCAGTTGCGGTTCCTGTGGCAGATAGCCCACGCGGATATTGGACAACCGTTGCACCTCACCGTCGAATTCGGTATCCACGCCGGCCATAATGCGCAGTACAGTGGATTTGCCGGAACCGTTCAGGCCGAGCAGGCCGATTTTGGCGCCGGGAAAGAAACTCAGTGAAATATCCTTGATGATTTGACGCTTGGGTGGAACGATTTTGCTCACGCGGAGCATGGACATGACATATTGGGCCATTTGCTTGATCTTATAGATATAGAATGAGTTTGAAAAATTGGTACGTGTGATGAATTAAGAACCTGTTCAAGATCTCGATCAAGGGGTACAGTGCAAGGCAAAATTGAACGAAAAAGCGGAGCATACTTAAAGTATGTGAGCATTTTGAGTTCGATTTTAACGCCGCAATGCGCCCTTCAGTGAGATCTTGAACAAGGTTCTAAGGGTTAAAGTTTAACCCAGCTGCTCCAGCATTGAAAGCGGATGGTTTGTGTGCGATAAACGATAAATGCTGTTTATACGTTGCGTATGCGTTTGATCGAAACAAATTTCCGGTTTTCATCGACAACCAGTTCAAAGATACCGTGCACGCCGTTTGCCTGCACGACGGAACGCAGTATATTGACAGGGAAACGGACGATCCGGCCGTCCGTGGTTCGGGCCACTACTGTGTTGATGTTACCTTCGTAATAGTGGACAAGTTGTTGCGGTGATAGGTCGAGTGCGACGCGTAAATGCTGGTGCATTGTGTGAGCAATGGTTCAGACCGCTCTGGGGGCAAACATGATGATGGCCATGCCTGCGAGCGCCACAGTTGCACCGGCGATATCCCAGACCGTTGGCCGGATACCGTCGACAGTCCATAGCCAGAAAATCGCAACAAAAATATAGACGCCGCCATAAGCGGCATAAACACGTCCTGTTGCAGTCGGATGCAATGACAGGAGCCACGCGAATACGGCGAGGCTCAGTCCGGCAGGAATCAGCAGCCATGCGCTTTTGCCATGCATAAACCAGAGGTAGGTCAGATAGCAGCCCAGGATTTCCGCAATGGCGGTGATGAAAAAGAGCGTTATGGTTTTGATTGCAAACATGATACAGATCGATCTACAGGTATCAGAATCCAGTTCGGGCTCAATGGTTATTAATGGCTATTTCCGGATCGTGCGTTACGTAATCTGCTCGCTTTTATCCGGATTCATTTCTTAATCGCGTGCCCGGCCAGGGTTTTGCCGAGATTCCAGATCGAACCGGGTATTTTGTGCGTTTCGGCGATTGTATGGTCGAGCGCTGCGAGTATCGTCTGGCAGTTCGTGTCAGTCAGATTGAGCGGTGGTAATAATTTCACGACGTTCATGCCGTGACCCGCAACCTGGCATAGGATACGATGTTCCTTGAACAGTGGAATTGTGATCATCTGGCAGAACAGACCTTTATTGGCCGCTTCCAGCATTGTCCAGGCGGCTTTGAGCGACAGGCTTTGGGGGGCGTGAAATTCGACCGAGATCATCAATCCCTTGCCGCGTGCCTCCTGGAGAAATTCATACTTACCGGTCATCGCGTTGATGCCATCCATGATGATCTTGCCTTTTTCAGCGCTGTTTTCAATCAATTTCTCGTCTTCGATAACCTGCAATGTCGCCAGACCCGCGGCCATGGCCATATTGTTTTTGGAGAAAGTCGATCCGTGTACGACTGCGCGATCCATGCGATTAAATACGGTATCCATGATTTTTTCGGTCATGGCGACGCCACCGACCGGTATGAAGCCACCCGATAACGCCTTGGCCATCAGTATCATATCCGGTTTAACGTTCCAGTGATCAATCGCCCAGAATTTGCCGGTTCGGCCAATGCCGGTCTGGATTTCGTCAGCGACAAACAGCGTGCCGTATTGACGGCAGAGCCGCTCAACGCCGGGCAGATAATCGTCGTCGGGTACATTGACGCCTTTACCCTGTATCGGTTCCAGAATGAATGCAGCCACGTTTTTATGACGCAGCGCGTTTTCCAGCGCGTCCAGATCGTTAAAAGGTACGGATTCACAGTCGGGTAGCAGTGCGCCGAAGCCATCGCGGAAAATTTTTTCACCGTTGAGGGATAACGAACCCAGCGTCAAGCCATGGAAACTGTGTTCACAATACAGAATCTGGGCGCGCCGGGTTGCATAGCGCGCAAACTTGATTGCGGCTTCGACAGCTTCGGAACCCGAATTACAGAAAAACATGCGGTCCAGGTTATCCGGTACGGTCTGGAGAATTTTTTTGGCGAGCAGACCGCTTAAAAGCGATACATCCATTTGCACCAGGTTCGGCAATTCCGACATCAATGTTTCCTGCAATGCCTTGATTACCGTCGGATGATTGCGTCCAACCGCAAAAACACCGAACCCGCTCAAAAGATCGAGATATTCATTGCCTTCGTAATCATACAGATATTGCCCTACAGCACTTTTATAGTTGCGGTCATAACCAATGGTTTTTAAAACCTTGACCATCTGGTTATTGAGATGCTTTTCGTGCAGCTCGAATTTTTCAGTATGATGATTTTCTAACAGCGCGGCAATACTAAAGGACATAAATGGAATTCGCTTAATTGGTTAAAGCAGCTCGGAAAATTAAAGAATTATGCTGATCAGATTATGTTGTTCCTGCAAATAATACAAAAGAAACATTTGTGGTGCCGAGGGGGGGAATCGAACCCCCATGATGTTACCATCGCTGGATTTTGAATCCAGTGCGTCTACCAATTCCGCCACCTCGGCAAGCTGACAGTATGCAAGTTCGCTGTTCCAGCGTTTCCCTGATACCGATCTTGAAAAGAGGCCATTATCACTGAATTTGGTGGCTTCAGCAAGTTGCTTTGAAAAAAAACGGATCCGCCGGTATGCCGGTATATAATGCTGCCTCTTTAAAGTTGAGTCGTATAAAAACAAAATAAGAAACGAATGCATGAAAACGCAGGATTTTGATTTTGACCTGCCTTCCGAGTTGATTGCGCAATATCCCGTACAACACCGTACCAGCAGCCGATTGTTATATCTGAACAGTGCGTTCGGCCAACTGCATGATCTGCAGTTTGTCGATCTGAACAATTATCTGCAATCCGGAGATGTGATGGTTTTTAATGATACGCGCGTCGTTAAAGCGCGATTGTTCGGTCATAAGGCGAGTGGCGGTAAGGTTGAAGTGATGGTGGAGCGGGTACTCGATGATCATCATGCATTGGCGGTGATTCGTGCCAGCCATGCGCCCCGGCCCGGCGGGAAGCTGTTGCTTGCGGATTGCATTCCGGTAACGGTGGTGGATCGCGGGGAAGCGTTTTACACGCTGCATTTTGCGCATGAAAAACCGGTGCATGCATTGCTCGAAAGTTACGGGCATTTGCCATTGCCGCCCTATATCGATCGCCAGGCATCGTCTCTGGATGAATCCCGCTATCAGACGGTTTATGCGAAAAATACCGGTGCTGTCGCGGCGCCAACAGCAGGGTTACATTTTGACGATGTCCTGTTGCGCCGGTTGAGCGCAAATGGTGTTGCCATCGCTTATGTGACGTTGCATGTCGGTGCGGGTACATTTCAGCCGGTACGCGTCGAAAACATTGCCGATCATGCGATGCATCGCGAGTGGTTTAATATTCCGGCGGAGACCGTGCATGCGATTGAACAGGCACAAACCAAGGGAGGGCGCGTCTTTGCGGTCGGCACGACAACATTGCGCGCTTTGGAAGCGTCGGCAATGCAGCATCGGGGCCGGTTGGCTGCCGGGTTTGGCGAAACCGATATTTTTATCACCCCGGGTTACCGTTTCCAGGTGGTCGAATGTCTGTTGACCAATTTTCATTTACCACGCTCAACACTGTTGATGCTGGTTTCCGCATTTGGCGGCATGGAAGCGGTACGCGCCGCTTACCGGCATGCCATTGCTGAAAAATACCGGTTTTTCAGTTATGGTGATGCCATGTTGATTGAGAGAAACGCATGAAATTCGAATTGCGGTGTACAGATCAGGCAGCCCGGCGGAGTACGCTGACTTTAGCGCACGGAAGTGTCGAAACCCCGGCCTTTATGCCGGTAGGGACTTACGGTGCGGTCAAAGGCATGTCCCCGGAGATGCTGAAGACAATTCAGGCGCAGATTATTCTCGGGAATACATTTCATTTATGGCTGCGCCCCGGGCTTGAGGTGATTGAAGCGCATGGCGGCCTGCATGGCTTTATGGGTTGGCAGGGGCCGATTCTGACTGACTCGGGCGGTTTTCAGGTCTACAGCCTCGGCGATCTGCGCAAGATTACCGAGGAAGGTGTGAAATTCAGTTCACCCGTGAATGGCGACCGTTGTTTTCTGACACCTGAAGAATCAATGCGTATTCAGCGCGTTTTGAATTCCGATATCGTGATGATATTTGATGAATGCACGCCTTATCCGGCGGATGAAGCGGCAACATGTATTTCCATGCAGTTGAGTCTGCGCTGGGCGGAACGTTCCAGGCAGGCGCATGGCGATAATCCGAATGCATTATTCGGCATTGTTCAGGGTGGCATGTATGCGCATCTGCGTGAGGAATCGCTGGCCGGGTTGTTGTCGATCGGTTTTGACGGTTATGCGATAGGCGGCTTGTCGGTTGGCGAACCGAAAGACGACATGCGCCGGATACTCGAGCATACTGCACCCTTGTTGCCTGCTGACAGGCCACGCTATCTGATGGGCGTCGGCACACCGGCGGACATTGTGCACGCGGTAGCACAGGGAATTGACATGTTTGATTGTGTTCTGCCGACCCGTAATGCCCGCAATGGCTGGCTGTATACCCGCAATGGCATTATCAAATTGCGCAACAGCCGTTACCGGCTGGATACGGCGCCGCCTGATGAAACATGCGGTTGTTATACCTGCCGGAACTTCACGCGCGCCTATTTGCACCATCTGCAACGTATCAATGAAATGCTCGGCGCGCACTTGAACACGGTGCACAACCTGTTTTATTACCAGCAATTAATGGCGGAAATACGTGTTGCGATCGAGAAACGGCAATTCAGTGAATTGGTACAAAAATTTGCAAGTGAGTTTCGGGCGTAAGCCTGCATCATGTTAATATACGAATCTTTTATTCATTGTTCCTGGAGAATATCATGCTGATTAGCGAAGCTTTCGCACAGACTGCCGGATCCGGTCAAGCCGAAGCGGGTTGGGCGAATCTCATTCTATTAATAGGTATTTTTGTCATTTTCTGGTTGCTGTTGATTCGCCCACAGGCCAAACGCGCCAAAGAACACAAGAAAATGATTGAAAATCTGCAAAGAGGCGATGAAGTCATTACAGGTGGCGGCATTATAGGGCTAATTCTGAATGTCAGTGAAAACTATGTGGTGGTTGAGGTTGCAACCGGTATCGAAGTGTTAGTGATCAAAACCTCGGTGCAAACCTTGCTACCCAAAGGCACGCTGAAAAGTATAGAACCATCGAAAGGCGGCAAGCAGCAGAAGAAAGGCGCTAAGAGTGGTGGTGCTCCCGCGCAGGAGGAAAAATCTGATACAAATCAGGACACAGTTGCAGCAAATAGATCAGACAGCGGCAGTAGTGATGAAGCGTCTAATGTAGGCGAAAAAGTAGGTGAAAAAGCAGGTGAAAAGAATTAGTTGACTGCTTGTCAATTGAGATGGCTCGCTTTTAAGCGGCCATCTGTCTATCCATTGTTGCACTATATTTTTATTTTTTTAATCATTTTCTGAATAATCATGAACCGCTACGCACTTTGGCAATATTTGATTATCGCGGTTTCCTTGCTTCTTGGACTGCTTTACACATTACCGAATTTTTTCGGCGAATCGCCTGCTGTACAGATCTCACCGCTTCGAGTAACCCACCAGGTAGATACCGCGCTGTTGCAACGGGTAGAAGATACTTTAAAGCGGCAGAATATCCAGATTGACGGCCTTTTGCTTGAAGAAGGCAGTATCAAGGTAAGATTTGTCGATACGGATACCCAGATCAAAGCAAAGGATTTATTGCAATCGTCACTGGGCAATGAGTATATGATCGCGCTCAATCTGCTGCCGAATTCCCCGCAATGGCTGACGAACCTGGGGGCATTGCCGATGTATCTCGGACTGGATTTGCGCGGTGGCGTTCATTTCATGCTGGAAGTCGATATGGAAGGCGCAGTCAGTATGGCGCTTGATCGCTACAGTTCGGATATTCGTTCTACATTACGTGAGAAGCGTGTCCCTTACGCGGGTATCGAGAGATTGGGCGAAACGCTGACGGTCAAGTTTCGCGACGCCGAATCACGTGAGCAGGCTGTGAATGTCCTCAAGTCAAGCTATGACGATTTGAGTTTCAGAGAAGAGCGTGTTGACAACCGTTTTCATCTTGTCACGACAATCAAACAGGAAGCCCTGGCGCAGATGCGGGATTCCACGGTGCAACAGAATATCACTACGCTACGCAATCGCGTTAATGAACTGGGCGTGGCAGAGCCAATTATCCAGAAAGCCGGCATTGATCGCGTAATCGTGCAATTGCCGGGTGTTCAGGACACGGCTAAGGCCAAGGAAATTCTCGGACGTACCGCGACGCTGGAAATACGCATGGTCGATGAGGAACGGGATATGGATGCCGCATTGCGCGGCCAGATTCCATTTGGTTCCGAACTGTATGAAGAGCGTGGCGGTGGCCCGATTCTGGTGAAAAAGCAGGTTTTGCTGACCGGCGAACGGATAACCGATGCACAGCCGGGCTTCACCGAAGACAATCAGCCCGCGGTGCATATCCGGCTGGATAATAGCGGTTCGCAAATATTCAAAAACCTGACACGCGAAAATGTCGGCAGGCGTATGGCGATCCTGCTGATCGAGCGCAACCAGACCGAAGTCGTCACCGCGCCCGTGATCCGCGAGGAGATTGGCGGTGGCCGTGTGCAGATCAGCGGCAGCATGACGACACTTGAGGCGCGCGATGTGGCATTGCTGCTGCGCGCCGGTGCGATGGCCGCACCTATGGACATTATCGAGGAACGTACTGTCGGTCCAAGCCTGGGGGCCGATAATATCGAGAGAGGATTCAATTCGACGCTCTACGGTTTTCTCGCGACCGCGATCTTCATCATCATGTATTATACGGCGTTTGGCATGATTTCGGTTTTGGCGCTCGGTCTTAATCTATTGCTGCTGGTTGGCCTGTTGTCGATTCTGCAGGCCACGCTGACGCTGCCGGGTATGGCTGCGCTGGCGCTGACTATCGGTATGGCGATTGATGCCAACGTCCTGATCAACGAACGGATACGCGATGAGCTGCGCGAGGGCGCATCACCGCAGATGGCGATACATGCCGGATACGAACGTGCATTCGGTACTATTCTGGATTCGAATATCACGACGCTGATTGCCGGGTTGGCATTATTCGCGCTTGGTTCCGGGCCGATCAAAGGTTTTGCCGTCGTGCTTTGTCTGGGTATTCTGACGTCTATATTTACTGCTGTTTTTGTTTCGCGCGGCATGGTGAACTTCATGTATGGCAGCCGCCACAAGCTGGAGACTGTTCCGATTGGTAAAATCTGGATTCCTGAAGCTAACCGGACCAAGAAGAAATTCAAATATGAAATACCGCTAAAACCGGCTGGCGATATCGGCGTTGCAGCAACATCCACAATACCTGAAACGTCTGAAAATATTGAACCGGAGAATCAAGCAACGGATTATCCGGAAGATAAGACTTCCATGACAGCGGATGCTGCACAGGAACCGGCAAAAGAATCGATTAAGGAACCGGAAGTAATATCTGCTGATCCGGTCAACCCGCGTGCTAAAGCGCATGACCGGAAAAAACCTGCCGGTGGCAGTGGACGCAAATCCAGAAAAAAATAATTCATCCGAGAGTCTGACCAAGGAATTAGCGAAGGAATCAATCATGGAATTTTTTAGATTTAGCCGAGATATCCCGTTCATGAGCTGGCGGCGCAGCGCGGCAGTCATTTCAATTGCGACGTTTGTGCTGTCCGTTTTCTTTTTGGCCACGCGGGGTTTGAATCTGGGCGTCGATTTTACCGGTGGGACGGTACTTGAAGTCGGTTATGAACAGCCGGCGGATCTGAATAAAATCAGAGAAGCACTGGCAGAATTGAACATGCCCGACGTTACCGTACAGAATTTCGGCACATCACGGGATGTTATGATACGCCTGCCGGTAATACCGGATTTCTCAAGCGTACAATTATCTGAAACAGTGCTTGAGGTTTTGCGTCAGGCAGACAATACTGTTGAAATGCGGCGTGTGGAGTTTGTCGGCCCGCAGGTCGGCAATGAATTACTTGAAAACGGCGCTCTGGCATTATTGTTTGTTTCACTCGGCATTGTGGCTTATCTGGCAGTACGGTTTGAATGGAAATTCGGTGTTGCGGGCATTATTGCCAATCTGCATGACGTGGTTATCATTCTCGGGTTTTTTGCATTCTTCCAGTGGGAATTTTCATTGACGGTACTGGCCGCGGTTCTTGCGGTACTGGGGTATTCAGTCAATGAATCCGTGGTTATCTTTGACCGCGTGCGCGAAAACTTTCGCAAACTGCGCAAAGTAGAGGTGACCACAGTCATCAATAACGCGATTACACGTACGATGTCACGCACTATCATTACGCATGGCAGTACGCAGATGGTGGTGATCGCTATATTGGTTTTTGGTGGAGAAGTTTTGCACTATTTCGCGCTGGCGCTGACGATCGGTATTCTGTTCGGTATTTATTCGTCGATTATGGTTGCCTGCCAGCTTCTGCTATTGTTCGATGTCAAGCGTGAGGATCTGGTAAAGCTGGAAGAAAAGAAACCCGAAAATGATGGCGCGGTCGTCTGAACGGACATGACAGAGCCGTGCTACAGGATGAAATAGCGTGATTGCAGAAATCATTGAGTGGATTGTCAACATGATTGGCAGTCTTGGGTATTCAGGTATTTTTATCCTGATGATGGTGGAATCCAGTTTTGTGCCGTTCCCGAGCGAAGTTGTCATGATCCCGGCCGGGTATCTCGCATCAAAAGGTGAGATGCATATCCTGATTGTCGTTTTGTGCGGTCTTTTCGGCAGTCTGTTCGGCGCATTGATTAATTACTATCTGGCGGTATGGCTGGGGCGTCCGTTATTGTTGCAGTATGGAAGATATGTCATGTTTAATGACGTGCATCTGCAAAAGATGGAAATCTTTTTCCAGCGTCATGGCCATATTTCGACTTTTACCGGACGGCTGATTCCAGTGATACGCCAGTATATTTCGATTCCCGCCGGGCTCGCGCGTATGAATATTCCGATATTCTGTTTCTATACCAGTCTTGGTGCAGGTATCTGGGTTCTTATTTTAACCTTATTAGGTTATTTCATTGGCGAAAATGAAGTACTGATCAAGGAATATCTGCGCGATATCATTGTCATGTTACTCATTACCTGTATGATCGGTGTGGGCATATATTGGCAGATGCAGCGCCGGTCCCGGTGAATAATGTGTTTCTGATTTAGTATCGCCTACAACCTTTGTGTATGCCTTACCAGCACCATCACGGCCACGTTTACCTTTACGAATACCACTGGAAGTAACGCTCATCCAACGCCATCACACCATCAAAGATTCGTGGGATTCCTGCGCCAAATGATAAGCAATAACCCTACGTATTTTGCAATAAAACAGGACTGCGCTATTGGGCTGAATTCCGAGTATATTGGCCACTGATCCTGCTGTAACTTCCAGTATAAAAAATCCCAGTCACCTTAATTGTATTTTCCTTAATCATCTGCAATGATTTATCTTCATTGGGTTAGCTTGACAGCTACACTAACCTGCTACAGCTCCAGAAAGAAAGTGGGGTCGTTTGACGAGAACTGACGGGAGCTTCCTTTGATATTAATGTAGCTGCATTCGATTGAATTCAGCCGGCAATGAATATTTTTGTTACAAAAAGCAGAAGTTGTACCGATTAATACAGACAAACCGGTTAATGGCATAGTTACTTTGTGCTTGTTTATCATAATTCATTAAGATAGAATGCCCGACTAATGATAATGATTATCATTTATATTGATTGTAACCTATTATAAATATGTAATAAATTTCTTTCACTAGCTATTTTGGTTAATGTAAATGAAAAAATATAGCAGTCGATTCATTGTAATTTGATAACAGCGGGCGGAACGCTACAGCAGCGCGTCATAACAGATGTGACGATTTTCGCAACCCGATTCACTTTCTGATATGACGAAAACTGCATGAGTAACGTGAGAAAAGTCACAGGGAAAAGCAGCTGATTTTTATATGATGTCGGGCGATCTGCGTTGTGTTTTGTTCTGGAAATGATCTTGTCTTTCTCAGATCAATTCCGGATTGTTAAATCGAAAGGGGCAGCATATGCCGCTTTTGATAGGGTTTTCTTAAATCACTGAACTACAACTGTTTCAATGGTTTAAGAATTTTATGTCAGTCTCAGAGGAGAATTATATGATTTCAATGAAGAAGCTAAGTCGTTTTGTTCGAGTAGCAGCAGCCTGTCTGCTGGTATTTTCAGTCGGAACACTCAACGCGAGCGGCCCGGTTGTATATAACAAGTACCTGCAACCTGTGGTAACCGCAATTGACTACCATACACGCGTGATTTATCTCTTTAACTACGAAAACGACAAGCTGATTATCGTTGATCCGCAGAGCAGTATTAATGGATGGCCGGGTGATATTCCACTGCAGCATACGGCGGTATTACCGGAAGGGGATATGATTTATATCACTTCAGATAATACTCAGGATCATCCTTCCTACATCATCGCGCTAAAAGTTCTCAATATCGACTGGGATGCCGGCACAATTGCACTGAATCTGGAGTCACTCATGGTGGCTGACAGCCCGAACACACCGGCCGAATTGCCATTTGTGGAACCGGTTAATAAGGTTCAGGATGTACCAAACTGGTTGATTGGCAGAGGAACCCAAATTCATGGCAATACTTTCCTGCCCTATTCGGATTTCATGTATATGACCGAGTTTACTTCTGACAGGGTTCGTGTGGTCGATCTCAAAACCAATCAACTTGCCAGTGTCGATCCGATTGTTATACCGGGATATACAGAGCAGACACACGGTATTAATTTCAATCGTTCCGGAACCATAGGTCTCGGAACAGGTTATTTTTTCGATAATAGTGTGATCGATGTATACAAACCGAATCGAGAAACAGGTGAACTGCATGCGGTAGGCCAGATTATGCTCGGCGACGAAAAAAAACATGCGGCCTTTACGCATTTTGTCTATTGGCTGGACGAGCGTTACGCAGTAACAGCGTCAATGCAGTTTGATAAGACTTCATTGACACCTGCCACAACCCACAGCATCATACCACCGAGCGTATGGCTGCTGGATGCAGTTGAAGGCACTGCGACGAAAATTATCACACATACCAATCATGTCAATGGCCGCGGTGTATTCCGTTCGCCTTCCGATCTGGCTGTAGTCAATGGCAAGCTTTATCTTGCCGAGGAGGATACGCTGGATTATTCTTTTGGTAATGACGGGTATATTTCGGTGTTTGACCTGACCGATCGTTATCAGCCCCGTTTCCTGAAAAGATTGAAGCCGGGGCAGGATCTTCCGGCAGGTTATGCTGTGGCACATACGATCAGCCCGACACCCGATAACCGCTATCTGATTATTGCAAGCTGGGTATCCGGTTACGTGCTCAAGCTGGATACCTATACAGATACGATCGTTAAAGTCTGGGGTCCGTCTGATGGCCTTGTAAAACCGCATGGGATATTTGCAGCGGGTGGAAATCGCTAAGCGTCGAACCTTTCTCAGTGACAATAGAAACCCGTCAACTTGTTACCCGAATGGTAATTTAAATTACCTGGGTAGCCGTTGATGGGTTCTCAAATTGTGAAAGTATTATTGAGGTTATTTGATATTGAGGAGGTCGTGAATTGAAAGAACGGGCATTTTACAAGAGATTCTTTTTGATTATCGTTGCACTTGCATTATTTACAGCGCATGTTTGTGTATCGGCGGCGCTTCTTGTTCTGCAGCGACCCGTGCCTCTCAAGGCTGAAACCATCGCTCATTTGGCAAAAGATACCCATGTCAACGAAAACAGTGCATGGCAGTTGGTAATTTTTGGATTTACGCGCTGCAAGGATATTTGTCCAACCGCGCTGGGTAACCTGCACATGCTGATACAAGCGGCTTCTGCTGAGAAAATTAAAATGCGTGGTATTTTTGTTTCAATTGATCCCGATCGGGATTCAGATACGGCACTTTCGAGCTATACAGAACGGTTTGGGGCGGACATCTCGTATTTGCGCTTCGAAGGTAACGAACTGGAGCGATTTAAAGAAGCGTTTGGTGTCGAGGTTATCTTCTATACAAAAAACGAGGGTAACATGCAAAATTACCAGGTCGATCATAGTACAACCGCATTTCTGATTGATCCTGAAGGCAGAATTAAAGTGCTGTTTGATGCTGCCAAGGATGCCGCGGCTGTTGCAAAACTGTTTCAAGAAAACAGGGAATTATTTTAATCATGGCCCGGTTTTTCATCCTCCTGCTCCTTCAGTCGGTTTTGATGATCAGTCCGGCTTCCGGCATGCGGATTGACGCTGATCCACGTATGATTATCTCTTTTATGGATCGATCTTTACCGCCAGAACTGGATATTTTACGTGTGACAACGGACATATCTGCGGATAATCATTTGATATTCAGGGTACAGATCAGAGGAGAACGGATCAGTGGGGATAACAATGATTATGTGCTGCTGAATATTCAGCATGAAAAAACATACGCACTGATGATTCCGTTAAATAAAGAGGCGGATGAAACACTGCGGATTTATGAAGGCGAACTTCTGTCAACAAATCAATTGACCTCGATTGCATTCAAGGAATCCGATATCAACAGCGAACATGCCGGATTCAGTGCAAGGCACATCAACCGCGGCGTGGAATTTATGGTGCCACTCGACTGGATTAATTTTGGTGCGGATTTCGGCTTTGATGCTTATACAGTCAGCGCCACTATACAAAAGCATGTTTTGCATATTGACGCAGTCCATGATCAGGCAAGACGCGGGAATATCTCAATAAATCAGGTATCCGCGATTACACTGTTAAACGCAATTTGTTCGCCTAAGAAATGAGCCATACTCTTCTCTATCGCTGTATAAATTCTATTATGCGCTGTTGGAATCGGTTCATATCCAGACCATCATGCCCATCTCCAGCGGGTGGGTCAGTAATTGATGGCTCGGGTAAATACGGATGTAATATTCCTGCTTGCCGCAGAGTTCCGGTGCGAGCTTGAGTTCAAAGAGATGTTCGTCATGCTCGATGATACCGGTAAATACGAATGGATAATGACTGAAATTGCTGAACCGGGTTTTTTTGTATTGACGGCAAATCAGCAGTTCCACGATAACATCTTCAGGTTTTAAACCGTTCAGTCTGGCAGCTACTTTAAAATCAAGAATATCGTTAAAGTCCGCGCGGTTACATGGCGTATCAATGCAGCGGATGTGAACACCATCCCATGTTTCCCGGATACGGGTTTTCCAGGCGGCGATTTTGCGGGCATCTGCATAATGATTGGCTGCATAGCGTTCACCCTGGGTGCTTGCCGGAAGATAGAATTTCTGCAGGTATTCTTCAACCATACGCGCTGCACTGAAGCGAGGTAGCAGCGATACCATCGAATGCTTGGCCATTCTCACCCATTCAGGTGAGTAGCCGAATTTGCTGCGGCTATAGTACAGCGGGATGATCTGGTCCTGAAGGATTTCATAAAGTGCCTGGCTTTCCTCCTGATCGCGCACGACGGCTTCCATATTTTCCGGTCCTGGCTTGACCGCCCAGCCGTTATGACCATCATAGCCTTCGCCCCACCAGCCATCAAGGACGCTCAGATTAATTGAACCGTTAATACCGGCTTTAATCCCCGATGTGCCGCTGGCTTCCAAAGGATAGATCGGATTGTTAAGCCATACATCCACGCCGGCGACCAGTCGCCTTGCCAGACGCAGATCATAGCCCTCAACGAGCAGAAGCCGTCCTTCAAACTCCGGTGTACGTGCGATCTGGCTGATGCGCCTGATCAGATCCTGTCCTGGCACATCCGCCGGATGCGCCTTGCCGGCAAAGATAAATAATATGGGGTGTTCCTGATCCAGGACGATTTTGCGCAACCAGCCAAGGTTTTCAAATAGCAGCGCCGCGCGTTTGTAAGTCGCGAAACGGCGTGCAAAACCAATCGTCAGGATATTCGGATTGAGCGGGTCGGTGTACTTGAGCAGCCGGTCCAGATGCGCTTCGGAGCCATGATTACGGGCATTCTGTTCGGTCAGGCGATCACGGATGCCAAAGAGCATTTGCGATTTCAGGGATTGCCGTATGCTCCAGAACTGATGATCGGGTATGTTATTAATACGCTGCCAGAATGCCGTGTCGCACATTTTGTTACGCCATTCGTACCCCAGATGACGGTCAAATAAATCGGACCATTCCTGCGCCAGAAAAGTGGGGACATGCACGCCGTTGGTGATATAGCGCATAGGATTTTCTTCCGGTTCGATCTGCGGCCATAAATCCCTGCAGATTTTGCCGGATACATCACCGTGTATTTTGCTGACACCGTTGTGCGTGCGTGAACCGCGAATGGCCAGTGCGGTCATATTGAACTCCGGGCTGTTTGTCGCATGGCCGAGTGACATGAATGTCTCGTGTGTGATTTGAAGGTCGTGATAAAGAGGTTCAAAGTAGATCCGGATCATTTCTTCGCCGAAAAGATCGTGTCCGGCGGGAACCGCAGTATGGGTCGTAAAAATGGTGCTGGCTGCCACGGCTTCAAGCGCGTCGGCGAAGCTGAGACCTTCATGTAGCATCAGGATGCGTGTGCGTTCGGGGATCATGAATGCGGCATGCCCTTCATTGATATGCCATATGGTCGGTTTAATTCCCATTGCATGCAGGGCGCGTACACCGCCTATGCCGAGGATGATTTCCTGCTCAATCCGCATGGTTTTGTCGCCGCCGTAGAGTTTATGGGTAATGTTACGATCCTGGGGCGAGTTTTCAGGTAAATCGGTATCCATCAGATAGAGTGAAACACGGCCGATTTTAACCCTCCAGATTTTGACGCAGACTGTACGGTTGGGTAATGCAACATCGATACGTACTTCTGTGCCATCATCATGCAGCACGGGGGTCACCGGCAGATCATCAAAATCCGAATCGGTGTAAATCGCTTGCTGATTGCCCTGATTATCGATGGTTTGAGAAAAATAGCCCTGGCGATAGAGCAGTCCCACACCTACAAACGGTAAATGCAAATCACTGGCCGCCTTGCAATGATCACCCGCCAGGATGCCGAGACCTCCGGAATAAATGGGCAGGCTTTCATGAAAACCAAATTCAAAACAGAAATACGCAATCTGATCATGCGGGCGCAGGCTGTTGATTTTATCCTTGTGGGACGGCTCATAATGATAGGAATCGTATGCGGCCAGAATACTGTCAAATGTGGTCAGAAACGTGGAATCCTCAGCAGCTCTCAACAGTATCGATTCATCTGCGCGTTTCAAGAAAGCCTTGGGATTATGTCCGACCGCAGCCCAGAGTGAAGAATCAAGCCGGGAAAAAAGCGCTCGCGTAGCGCGATCCCAGCTATACCATAAATTATTGGCTAGCTCTTCCAACCGTTTCAGACGGTTGGGTATTTTGGGGTTGATCGTTATCGTGAATACGGTTTTTGAAGACATTATAAGCACCTGAAGGAATGTAATATTTTTTTTGGTTATGCATCAACTGCGTATTTTACGTTTTGACGGCACGCTGTGTGACACTATTTTAATCCGGCAAATGCAATAAATCCTGAACTTTGCTTCTGGCGCCCAGAAGGCCGACTGCGGGATGGGTAATCACTTTTACCGGGATTTCGCGCAGTAATCCCGAGAAACGGCCTTTATCGCAAAATGCGCGCATGAAATTTCCGCTCTGAAGGTGATCAAGGATTTTGGGTGCAATACCGCCGGCAATATACACACCGTTGCGGCACAGCCCTGCAAGCGCCAGGTTGCCGGCAAAGGCGCCATAAATCTCAGTGAATATTTCGAGCGCCTTGATGGCATTCGGATGTTTGTGTTCGGTTGCCAGCGCGGTGATGGCGGCGCCATTGTCCTCATCCAATGGGGTGGGCGTGATTTCGTGAAATGCCGCCGCATTGCTTTGCAGGAAATTGAATATTTGTGTTAACCCGGCGCCGGATAACAGTCTTTCCACAGAAACATGGTGGAATTTTTTTTGCAGCGACTCCAGTAGTCGAAGTTGCAGTGCGTTTACCGGCGCAAAATCGATATGGCCGGCCTCGGTCGATATCGGTTGATAACGGTCTTTTTGCCAGACGAGCCATGCAACCCCCATTCCGGTGCCTGCGCCCAGGATCACGCGCATGGTTTGCGCCTGTGCATGGCCTTCCTGCAGGGCAATCCAATCGGCAGGGGACAAGAGGTCTACAGCCAGCGCTGCTGCTTCAAAATCATTTAAGAGTATGACCCGGGGAATGGAAAAAACATGCGCAATCTCTGCGGCATCGATTTGCCAGGGCAGGTTGGTTAAGTTTGCGCGTTGATCAGCGATGGGACCGGCCACGGCAAAACAGGCCGCTGCCGCTTGGCAGGGCATGTATTTAATTTTGACGGTATCCAGAAAATCGCGAAGGATATCGGAGAAGCTGGCATATTCACTGCTTCGATAGCGCTGCGCATCCAATTCATACACAGTGCCATGTTTGAATTCGGCTATCTGCAATAGCGTTTTGGTACCGCCAATGTCGCCATAAATCAAGTGCTGGTTCACGATTTTTGATTCCGGAATGTTTTTATAAAGGTGATCAACAGTATTGCACCGGGTTTGAAAGCAAATATGTTAATCGCTATCGGTTGCGGAATCCATTTGAAAAACCGATGAACCGACTCCGGTTTTGTATGAAAGGTTGAAGCATGCGGGATCAATAATGCAATGATCCGGTCGGTAATGTTCGCGGCAAACCGGATGATGTTCAGGAAGCTGCCGGACTCAAGGTGATCCGCTGCACTAATGTAAATGCAGTTTATTTATATTGCGTCAATTTTCTTGTCACATCGGTCTTGCAGGATGGCTTAAGTCCGATTCTGTTTAAACAGGCTGGATTTTGACCGCTATCAGGTGTTGATGCGGCGCGTCAATATCGCTGAAAAAAAGTTCGCCGAAAAATTCAGCTCCGGACAGGTTGCGCAGTTTAAACCGATAACCAATCCGTGAAAGAAAACGCAAATACGCATTAACACGTTTTTCGTGTTTATCCAGTAAATCCATTTTCGTCAGTGTCAGTATGATCTGGGAAATATGAAGCTTGCGGGTTTGTTTCAGTGAAATATCCAGCAGTTTTTTTCCTGCATGATTGGCATCGACGATCATGCCGGCATCGGAGAGTATCAGTGTGGCGTATCCGTCAGGACTGCAATGTGAGTCGTCACGGCGAGTCGTTTGTACGGGATACCGGGGTTTTCCCACTTTCTTAATGAATTGCGTGATCATTGCGCTTCCTCCTTTTCCGCCGCGAGCCAGTCCTCTAATTCATATCCTGGTGTAAAACCCCGCGCCTGAGCTTTATAGTATGCGTTGATTTTAATACGCGCCTGCAAATTCGTTGGCATGTCCGTAATTTTTGTCTGTGAAGGGATACGTTTGGGTGCAGATTTTTTGCGGTTTCTGGATGGCGTGTCAATGCTTTCCATCGGAACATCCTCCTTGCGTTTTTGAAATAAAATGGTCAGATGTTGAAAAATAACGCTGTCTTTGAACTGAATGGTTGCAATCATATTCAATTACCTGGAATAAAAAAATACGTGCTGATACGTATCCCGTTGTTTAAAAATAAGCGGCGGCGCATAAGGGTTTTCCCTTATAGTATTGAAATGAATTACAATTCCGGAGGGAAACAACGCTTCTTTTCATCGTTAAGCACATATTATAGTCTGTGAAAACAAAATCGATTACCGGGTACCCATGGGATGAGCCATTAAACCAGATCAGTTTTAGGGATTTATTCGATGCTGTAACCGAAGCCATGTTGTTGGTTGATGTACCCGGGAGAATCATGATGGCCAACCCGTCTGCACTGGATTTATGCGGCTATACGCTCAACGAACTGTGCGGCCATGAAGTCGAAGTACTCATCCCGCAGCGTTTCCGGGAGCATCACCGGTGCTACCGGGAACAATATCTGGAACATCCGCGCAAGCGGCCAATGGGAAATAACAGGAATCTCGTACTGCTGCACCGGAGCGGTGATGAAATCAGCGTCGATATCAGCCTGAGTCCCATAACTATTCAGCAGCGGATTTATGTTCTTCTGATACTGAATGTGATTGACCGCCACAGCCAGGCTGAGTATGCACTGCGTGAAAGCCAGGAACGTTTGTGGCTGATCAAACAGATGATCGATGTGGGGATATTTGATATCGACTGTACCAACAACAAAATTTATTGCGATGAACGGCTGCGGGAGCTGTGCGGCAATGATGTTAATGAAAATATTACGCTGAACGACTTCTTTGCAGTTGTGCATCACGATGACCGCGCGAATTGCCAGGCTGCTTTTGATAAAGCGGTTAATCCGCATAAGGGCGGTGAATACCGTACGGAATTCCGCATCATGCGATCCGATAATCAAAAGGAGCGCTGGATTACCATATTGGGTGAGACACAGTTTGAAATGGGAAAGGCCAAGCGGATTGTGGGTATTGCGCGGGATATCACACAGCGGAAGCAGCGTGAAAAAATGCTCCGGCAGCATCGCGATGAAACCGAGATACTTTTTAAACAGCAGGTTGCCATGATTACCGCTTCGGCGATTGCGCATGAACTGAATTCTCCGTTGACTGCAATTTCAGCCTACAGCGAAGTGGCGCTTCACGCATTAGGTGAAATGCCGATTGACTGCGATCCGGCGGCAGAAGCGATGAAAAACTGTTTTGAACAGGCACAGCTGGCAGGTCACAAACTCCATGAGTTATTTGATTTTTTACAGAATAATACAGTTGAAACTGAAACGCTGGATCTTAATCAAGTCATAGCGGATGCTTTATTGCTGGCACGGGGAGACGGATATGGGGGATTCAATCTGGTGCTTGAGCTGGAATCCTGTCTTCCCGCAGTAAACGCTAATCGATTTCAGATTCAGCGTGTTCTGGTGAATTTAATCAGGAATGCAGTGGAAGCCATGCGCACAGCAAATGTGCCTGCTTCGGAGATAACCATTTCAGTAAAAACCCTGGCGGGGGAAAATATGGCGCTTGTTTCCATCGGGGATAATGGTCCCGGTATTGACCAGGACACGCTGAAACGCATCTTCAAACCCTTTTTTACGACCAAGCCCACAGGACTCGGTATGGGACTTTCCATCAGCCGGGCACTGGTTGAAGCTAACGGCGGTCGACTCTGGGTAGATCCTGATTTTAAACAGGGTGCCCAGTTTTATTTTACATTGCCTTTCGCATGAGAAAGTTCAGTGATTTTACTGTTTTTATCGTTGATGACGATGCAGCCGTGCGTCATTCACTGATGCTCATGTTAAGGCAGCAAACGATCAATGTTCAGTTATTTGAAAGTGCGGAGAAATTTCTTGAAAACAATCTGTCGCATCAGAAAGGCTGCATCATCACAGACTTGCAAATGCCAGGTATGGACGGCTTACAGCTCCAGGAAGCGCTGGGTAAAAGAGAATGCACGTTGCCCATTATTTTCCTGACCGGTCACGGCACTATTCCGCAAAGTGTCAAAGCGATCAAGGCCGGGGCAGTCGATTTTTTAACGAAGCCGGTTACCCGTGAAAAATTGCTTGCGTGCATCACGTCTGCTTTCGATGAATGTGAGAAATTGATGGCAGCGGAAAATAGCGCCCGGAGAGCAAGGTCGCTGCTGACAAAGCTGACCGGGCGGGAAAAAGAAGTCCTAGCTTTTGTCGTTCAGGGACTTTCAAATAAAGAAATTGCAATGCATCTGGGCATCAGTCACCGCACGGTGGAAATTCACCGGAGCAATGTCATGCAAAAAACCGGTGCGATGCATTTGCTGGAATTGAAGAAGATTGCCCAGGAAAGTAATCAGCACAAACTGCCGCACTGATATCTATCCGTCGTACTGGAATACTCTGGCGAAAAAACCTTCCATTGCCTGGCAGTGGAAGGTTTTTTGTTTTTCTATTGCTCTTTTTTCAATTAAAAATTGAAAGTCCACTCCTGTGTCCAATCATCATTTGCGTCCTTGAATGCCCCGACATAATCGACCGCATCAAAGAAGGCATCGTTAACCGGCGCGCCACCGAGCGTTAAAGGCGATCCAAAAGCGGGCAGATAACCGTCCAGCAGCGGATTTTCCGTACTGTTGCCGGGCTGTGACGTGAACCAGTCTGCCACGGAGAAAGTGGCGCCAGTACCATCCTTGAAATTATTGGGGCAGTTTACAAATGAATTAACCATGGTCAATGCGCCGGAAAGATTGCCGGGTACGCCTGCATTCAGGAATGTAGCCGCGCTATCGATCGTAATGCAAGTAGGGAATCCTGTAATGACTGTATTCCAGATATTTGCACCTGTGCCGCGGCGCAGCAGAGCGCCCTGCGTTGCGACCGGTGCGCCGATAATGGTCATATTGGACAGTGTGGGCTTGGCGCGGGGAGTGATGTCGTTATTGACTTCATTGTTGTCGGCTTCAATACCGTTGTCACCGTCATCGGCAGCCTGCTGGATCAATACAAACTGTGCTTTTCCGGTCCATCCACTGCCCCAGTCGAGACTGTCATCGCCGATCTGGGTCAGTACGAGATGTTTCAGTCCGACCGTGCCACCAAACATTTCAACGCCATCATCAAGACCTGCATGTACATGTACGAATTGAATCAGTGTGCCTGCACCTACGCCATTCAGTGTAAAACCATTCAGTTCTTCATCGGGGCGTACGGGAAAACCGGCGAAAAGTATCTGGGTGTATTTAACTACGCCGCTGTTGTCATTCGGATTGTTACCGCCGAAAAATTCGGAAGTGATGGCTTCGAAAGGGATTTCACAAGGACTGACGCCGATGTTACAGCCATTGACCGGTGCGTTGCCGGAAATCACCAGGCCGCCCCATTCACCGCCGGATTGCTGCAACGGGCCGGTCATGACAATCGGATTGTCCGGCGTGCCCTCCGCAAATATTTTTGAGCCGCGTCTGATCCACAGGAAATCGGCGCCTTGCTGACCGAAGATTTTCGTGCCGGGATTGATCGTCAGTGTCGCGCTGTTGCGATTGTCGCCGCCGATAAACACACCGCCCGACAAAACCCACTGGATGTTTTTCGTCAGCGTGATATCCTGATTATATTCGCCGCTCAGGACGCAGGAGCCTTCAACAGCACCCGGTGTGGAAAAATTCGGACAACCCTGAAAATGGTTATTGACCAGTTGCGAAATTGTAAAGCGCAGCGGATTGGAACCGGGAACGAATTGCAGTTTGGCGTAGAATTCATCCGCGCCGACAATAACGGATGGCACGTGCACTGCAGCTGTCGCCGAATCAAACACCACGCGTTGCTGGCCTTTGGCCGCCGGTATGGGGACCGCGTCGATCAATTGCAGTCCGTCGCCACTGATTTGCAGCTGTGCGCTGTAGAATTCAGAAGATGCACCATTTAAAACTTCCACGATAGGCATATCGACAATACCTGTTGCAGGATCGAAAGTGGCCGTTGCCGCAAGACTGTCGGCGGCAAACGCGCCCAGCAACACGGTCGCGCAAATCGATAATCTTGTTTGCTTATCTGTTAACCTCACCATTTTTATCTCCAAATTAAACATTGTGTGAACTATTGGTCAGGCAAATTTACCAATTTAATATGACAATCGTGTTACATGATGATGATTGAATGGATTGATCTACTATTAAGCAAGGATATATCGCTATGCCAATTACGCTGAATCACACCATCGTTCCCGCGCACGACAAGGAAAGGTCGGCGCGCTTTTATGCACGTATCTTCGGGTTTGAATATATCGGCGCATTCGCGTCATTTGTCGTGGTGCGAGTCAATGAGACGCTGTGCCTCGATTTTGCGGTGAGAGAACAATTCGAATCGCATCATTATGCGTTCAAGGTTTCTGAGGAGGAATTTGATCAGATATTCGGGCGTATTAAAGCGGAGAACATCGTTTATGGCAGTGGGCCGCATGATTCCGGGAATATGGAAATTAACCATAACTACGGGGGCAGGGGTGTTTATTTCCGCGACGAAAACGGACATCTGCTGGAAATGCTGACTGCGGATTATGAGATAACCGTTACGGGTGATCTGTCCTCATGATTCATGCATAATGTTGGATCAATGCGCCCAGTAATGCTACTGCATGTCAGCGGTTAGCCTTGGGCATCTAAAAACGGATAATCGGTATAACCGTGTTGATCGCCGCCATAGAACGTTGCAGGGTCGGACATGTTAAGTTGTGCCCTGCGGGCAAACCGCAACGGCAGATCCGGGTTGGCGATAAAAAGCCTGCCGAAGGCGACCATATCCGCATCACCGTTTTCCAGTGCAGCGTTGGCTGTGACCAGATCATATTCACCATTGACGATCAGAATGCCTTTGCGGAATTGCCGCAACAGTTGCAGATCAAATGACGGTCCCGCAGCACCAGGGCGCTCCTTGCCGGTTTCGGCGATATGCAGATAAGCCAGTCCAAATGGATTAAGCTGTTCGACGATATAGGTAAATGTCATTTCCGGGTTTGAATCATACATGTCGTTATACGGCTGCAGCGGTGACAATCGTATTCCGACCCGGTTGCCGCCCCATATGGTACAGACGGCTTCAACGACTTCAAGGATCAATCGTGCGCGATTCTCAAGCGATCCGCCATAAGCGTCGGACCTGTGGTTGGTACCATCGCGTAAAAATTGATCCAGCAGATAGCCATTGGCGCCATGAATCTCGACGCCATCGAATCCGGCGTTCATCGCATTTCTGGCGCCCTGGCGATATTGCTCAACAATGGCGGGGATTTCTGCTAAGTCGAGCGCGCGTGGCGTGACAAAATCCTGAGCGCCTGCATCAGTCCTGGCGTGACCGGCGGGTTTGATCGCTGAAGGTGCAACGGGGAGCATGCCATTAGGCAGCATTGAAGGATGAGAGATCCGTCCGACATGCCATAACTGGAGAAAAATCCGTCCTCCCCGATTATGCACCGCTTCGGTTACCTGCTGCCAGCCTGAAATTTGTTCCGCGCTGTAAATCCCCGGTGTCGAAGGATAGCCCACGCCTTCAGGCGAAATCTGCGATGCTTCCGTAACAATCAATCCGGCGCTGGCACGTTGTGCATAATATTCCACATTCAGTGTTGTGGGTACATTCCCGGAGCCTGCCCGGTTGCGTGTCATGGGCGCCATGACAATCCGGTTGGGCAATATATAGGGGCCTAGCTGTATGTCTGATAAAACGGTGGTGTCTGATGCGTACATCGCAATTTCCAGTTTTGTGGTTTGTTAAAAATGACAAGCGTATCTGTTCTATAGCTTCGCAGGAAAATTAATGTGCATCGAAAGTATTTCAACTGTTTCTTTTAATTCCGCCAATTCCGATTCAAGGTGCATAACACGCGATTCCAGTTGGGCAAAATCACTTTCTGTTACAGCATTTACAGCCGGATGATGCGCTTCTGACGGCGCTGCGGGGTAATCATCATTTATTTCAGGCGTACCTGACAGTAAATGCATCCAGCGATTCTCCCGTGAGCCCGGCTGACGTGGCAATTTTACGACCAGACTGCCTTCGCGGCGTTCGGCCAGTTCGTCCAGAAAGCCTTCCACCGAAGAAATGTCAGCGAATTTATGCAACCGTTCGCTGTTAATGCGCAATTCTCCAGCCGTCTGGGGTCCGCGCAGCATCAGCGTGGCGATCAATGTGACAGATTGCATTGGAATTTTCAGTATGCGCTCAATATTATGCGCAAACCTTGCCGCGCGCCCACCGCTGGTTTCAATGACCAGCGTTTTGTATTTCAAGCTGTCAATCGCTGCTTGTACTTCTGTCAGAGATGCATTCATAATCGGGTCACGGCTGGATTTCTGGTTGCAGCCGGAAACCAGCGCGTTGAGTGTCAACGGGTAGATATCAGGCACTGTGCGTTGTTTTTCTGCCAGTACGCCAAGCACGCGTGTTTCAATCAGGGAAAGCACAGGTGGGGAAGTGTCGCTCATAATCAATTCTGCCGAAGATAAAAATACAAGTGTAGCACCTTCACAGGATACGGCAGGCAACCCGCATTTTATTGCGCATGGCGCTTGCCGTATCCGGTAATGTCAGTGTCCCAGACCAATAAACGGATCGGTGTCGGATTGTAGGCATTACATGGGTTGTTGAGCTGCGGACAGTTGGAAATCAGAACGATAACATCCATTTCCGTGCGCATTTCAACATATTTGCCAGGGGCCGAAATGCCATCGACAAATTCGAGCCTGCCGTCTTCAGTGACCGGCACATTCATGAAAAAATTGATGTTGCTGGGCAAATCGCGTTTGCTCATGCCGTGTTGTTGGCACAGCGGATCGTGTGCCAGCGCATGCAGGAAATTATCCCGGCAACTGTGCATCGGATATTTTTCCGGCGCATAACGCACAGTGTTGCTTTCCGCCGAACAGGCGCCGCCCAGCGTGTCATGCCGGCCACAGGTATCCGCGACAATGGTCAGCATGACATGACCATCATTGGAGTAAAGCCTGCTGCCTGTCGTCAGATAAAGCCGGTTCTGGCGGCGTAGGGTATCGGTGGCACTGTAGCGTTCCACCGCATTGTGCGCATTAAAAAACAGCGTATCAACCGCCTGGTTGCCTTCCAGATCCACAATACGGAAAATCTGTCCGGCATTGACTTGTTTGACCCACGGTTCTCCTGCTGCGCAGATTTCATCGATAACCGCAGTGGCGGGATCAAGACGGCTTTCCGTCAAATTTTGCGTATGATTCATAACTCACCTTCATTGTTACCGCTGTTGTTACCGTTGTTGTGCTGGCAGAATCGGTGCGTGTTGTACCGGGCGCGTACGTTCTCAGCGATGTGCGAACATGCCGCGGTGGTTTCCGCTGGCGTGGCAAACATGGCCAGATTGACCGGTCCCGGCTGATAGTGTTCTGCCGGATCGAGCGGATGCGGTGCCGTGGATAATGTAATCAAGGTATTCATTTCGAAACTCAGGTCAATATAATCACCCGCTGCGCTGTTATCCGGATGGAAACGCAGTTCACCGTTTTTATCAGCCGTTACTTTGTTGAACAGATTAATGTTGGCGACGATGTCACGTTTGTTCAAGCCCCATTTTCCAAGTTCAATCAGCATGCCGTCCAATCCATTGCGATACGTGTTGTTGCGATGCTCCTGATAGCGTGAAATACCATATTTCTGACGTATCAGTTTGGCATCACTTAATCCGCAGACCGTATCATGCCAACCCACTGTATCAGCAGTGATACAGCAGAATATCCGTCCCATATCGGAATGGCAGGCATGCCCTCGGGTTAAATAAAACGTGTGCTGCGATTTGAGCGTATCGGCCATGTTGTAGCGTTCCAGTTTTTCTTCCTGGTTGTAGAACAGTATTGACGCATTGGCGCCGCCATCGACATCGGTCAGGCGCAATGTCATTCCGTGCCGGATGATGCCGGACCAATGGCCGCCGCCCGGTACCAATTCTTGCCAGAGAAAGTGTTGTGCATTCATGTTGGATTCCTTTTTTATCTAAGAACAGGTTCTGAATCAGTCTTCTTTGTGCACGGGCATACGTATTCTGTTGATGACGATATATAACGTGGTTATGCCCAGGATGCTGCCCAGCACCAGCGGTATTGCCCATAACTGCCACCAGGGCGCGTCAGGTGAAACCGCATAGGCACGCGGCCAGGCGATATTGACGAACTCGAAAACCGACCAGATAAACGCCACCGCATTAATCACCAGCCCCCATGCCCCGAGTTTAAGTTCGCCGAGTGCCGGGTTCCAGCGTCCGGTCAATCGGGTGAACAGGCCGACGCCAGTGGTCATGGCGAACATGGCATACAATCCGCCGGTACCGAAAGCGATCACGGTCGCGACTGCGCCGTCATTCAGTCCGAGCAGCAGGCCCAGGCCGGACAGGGTAACGGTGCATAAAATGGCGTTGCGCGGTGTCTTGTCTGCCGTGACATGACTGAGCATCGCAGGCATATTGCCTTCGCGTGCCATTGAAAAAACGATGCGCGAGGTATATTTGACGACCGATGCACCGCAGGCCAGGAAGGCGATCATGACGATGCCCGAAAACGGTTTTTCTATCCACTGTCCAAAACGATCCGCAATCAATGGTGTTACCGGATCCGCCGTTTTGCTGGCGGTTGCCAGTGCATGATGATCAAAGGCCAGAATCAGCGAAGCGGAATTGAACAACACTACGGCGCCGACAGCGCTCAATGCCAGAAAAATGGCACGTGGCACCATGCGTTTGGGGTGGTGCGTTTCTTCGGCGGTTGTGGAACATGAATCAAAACCGATAAAAGCCCAGCCTGCTATCGCGAGTGCGGCGAGAAATGCAGCTGTTTCAGTGGGCGCGGTACCGGAGCCCATATGCTGGAATAATTCGGAAAATCCATGCTGGCGGAAAAAAAAGAATAATAGCAGTGCGATACCGAATGATCCTATGATTTCCGCGTAAACGCCTAATGCGATTAATGTCTTGAAGATATTGACATGTGCGAGATTGAGCAGGGCGCATAACAGCAGAAAAACAGATCCCCATAACACCATGGATATTCCGCTGCTATCCAGTGCCCCCCAAAAGGTTGCCAGCCAGATCCCGCCGGTATATGCCGTCGTGGTCAGCATGGCGATTGCAGAACAGACGTATATTACGCCAGCGTATTGACCGGTTATCGTACCCCCCAGTTGCCGGGCCCATTTATAAGCGCCGCCGGCAATCGGAAACTGCGAGGCGAGTTCGGCATAAACAGTGGCAACCATTAATTGCATGACCAAGCAGATCGCCAGAGCGGCAAACCAGCCGCCGCCGGTAACGGTAGTTTGAACACCAATAATGGCATAAAGACCAACCACAGGAGAAACAACGGCGAATCCCATGGTGAAACTGTGCCAGACAGTCATACTGCGGTTAAGTGTGTCCGTCGCAGACGGACTTTCAGTAGACGCGCACAAATCCTGCTTCGATAGCGCTGTCATGATTGTAGACTCCTTTCCGCACCGTTGGTGTACAACTCAACGTGTGCGATTATTACGGATTAAAAAATACCCGGAACTCAGAACATATGTAATGGATATCGCAATGAATATCCTGCATATACCTATCTCCCGGGCTTTTATCCCTCCGTGGAGTCTCGCTATCTGAAAAAATACCTGATGAAAAAACGCGAGACCGGAAACTCTCGAACCAGACGCTATTGCTGACTGATGTAAAACGCAATGATCGGAATCAGTTAATGCGCAGTAGCCGGAACCCTAGTTTCCATTTTTTTGAAACACATCAAACTCTGTTATTAGGCTATCAAGATTTTCAGACAAATGCAAACACGGCGATGCATCCGCCAAGACGCTCAATTTCCGGCAGTGTCGAGTTGATTCAATTATCAATGCTATCAGGTTTTGCGGTCAGGCGGTCAGAACCATTCTTGAAAAAAAGGCTTCGACTCTGCTTGCTGAGCATCATTATTTTCATCTTCGGCCGGGCCTAAGGATCTTTCTTCTACTGTAGTAGATGGTTGTCTATCGCGCTCTATAATCGCCATCCCAGCCTGGTTCAGACCGACTGCAACCGAAAAAATAGTTACTGAATTAATAATATAGAAAATAAATTTATAATAAATCGCAACAGATTTGTCTGCCAGGGCTGTTAAGCCGAATACAAAGCTGATGATTAGTGCGGTAACGGCACCGGGAAATCCAAATGCCGTGACCAATGCACCAGTGACCATGGTTGTCGCGCTGCCAGCAAGACCGGGCGTGATCATTGATCTGGAACTGATAAAATTATTCATGCCGCCACCTCTTTAGGCTAAGTTGTGTATAAGTTTTTTTAATAAAAGAGAGCGTTAATCGCTCGGTTCGCCTGTCCGGATATCAATGTCCGGTAATTCTTCACCTGCTTGCGGTAATAAGCGCGGAATCGTTGTGCCTTCCAGGTATAAATCTATTTCACGTTCCCGACGGGTCACGAGTCCTTGCCACACTTTGCCGCCAGCGCGTATCCAGCGTCTGAGTTGCTCAGGTACTTCCGAATGTTGCTGTGCATTGACCTTTTTGAGCAAAGTGGAGGTATTAAAATTGCCGCTGCCGACATTAAAAACAAAATCTACCAATGCAGCATACTGGCCTGGGGTCAACTCAACAGATACCGCTTTCATCACTGAGTACTTGGCCCAATTCATGTCTTCAATCAAAAGCGCTTCGCCCTGCTGTTCGGTGATACCTGACCTGAATTCCGGTTTTTCGGTGCCGTTACACGATGCTTTTTTGATGAGATGTCCATAGCCAATGGTACAAAAACCGGCTGCGTCATTATAAAGTCTGTTGCGGAAACCTTCGGATATCTTGGTTAATTTGATTCCAGGCGGATAGACTTCTCTTAATTCGACGCCTTCAGGAATCAACCCGCGTGTTTCTTCTAAAAAAATCCCGGGTGTCAGGGCATCCGATATTTGCTCGAACTGTTGCTGATCCTGTTGTTGCCCCGGCTGTTGATCCTGCTGCGGGTCCTGTTGTTGATCACATCCGGATAACAGTAAGACAAACGTAATGCTGAGAATAACCAAAGTAATCGTTTTATACATTTTGTTCTCCTTTATTGATAGGATTGAATCGTCTTCTTAAAGATACGCTTGTGCGACTGATGATGCAAAATTACCGGCCATTGCAGGTTGTCGGTGTGTTTGTGATAACACGGTTTATTTGTTTATAACCCATTGCCAATTAAAATAAAAGGCGCCCAATAATACGGGTGAGCGGTGCGCTGACTCTGGAGCGGGGCCGTATCCCGTTCACGTTGAACGCCGCGATCGGCGTCTGGTCGTGTTGATCGTGCGGATTCTGTCAGCATCGCTTGTTGTGCTTGCTGGAGTGCATCTGCTTTTGTGGTGCCGGGTTGCTTGAGCGCCTTGTAGAATTTACTCATGAGCAATTGTGTGCCGCGGTCATCGACCAGCCATAAAGAAGCGATCGTGGCTCTTGCGCCGGCACTTTCCATTAAAAACCCCAATCCCAGAATTTCTTCGCCTTGGCCAAAAACAGCGCCTAATGCGGTTTCACAGGCACTCAATACAATCAAATCGATATTTGTCAGGTTCCAGTCGTACTTAACCTGGTCCACGGTTACTCTTTCACCATTGCCAAATAGAATAAATGATTCATAGGCTTTGCCTGGCACGAGTGCCGCGTGCGTTGCAAAATGGATAATGTTGAAATGATTGATTTCTATCATCACAGCATCCGGGCTGAAATTTTTGTCGAGCAGTTGAGTCGTATCAGGATAAATTTCAGTGAGGTTATTGACTTCCTCACCGGCGTATTGCAAGCCACTAAAATTAAATGCCTGATCTCCGATGGTGAACGTGTAATTACCCGTGGTAAAAGCAGCGGCCAGTAATTTGGCTTCTTTAACCGGGCGCGTATTCAGATCCGTTAAAGAAAAAGCGGTAATGTTATTAATTTTATAGCGTTGCATCAGCCATTGTTGCCCGTCATGCAAGGCTGCTAAAGGAATGTATCGCAATACCCCGTCCGGTGCGTACAGAATGGTATCCGCATTAACGTCATTTAATAACTGTTCTACCGGTTTAATGAGCCATTGGTATAACTGTTGCGCAAAGTCCTGTACTGTGTCCTGTCTTGCGATTAATGCGGTTCTGAAATTCAGCACCGCCCGGTTGAGCTCCTGGTGGTCAACGAAGACCGGTACGTGCACAGGAGGGCTGAAGCTTGTGACCAGAACGATTTCAAGCCGGTCTTCCATGATCAGGGGATAAAGTAATACAACATGATCCCCCAGGCGTTTTAAATTGTCACGCAGTGGCCTGAGCTGTTCCAATGCAGGCATTTGCGTGCGGACATTCCGGCTGAGCTGGTCGATCATGTCTCTAACTTCATCGCTTTCAATAAAGCTGATAAACGCTCTCTGTAGCTGTTGTTCCTGTTTGATGAGCTGTTGCAGGTTTTCGGTTTGCGCTGCTGTCCGGTCGTTTCTATCCATGTTGCTTAATGTAGCCAGTTCCTTTCCAACACGAATGGACTGCTGCAGTAACAGTGCATACTGTTCCTGGATTTGTTGTTCGGGGGATAGTAGGGTGATGCCGGTAGCGGTATGGGTATTGCCGCGAACAGGCCCTAAGAAATTTGCTGCTTCCTGGATTTTTAATAAATCCAGAATCTGCTGGGCTTCGATAACTCTGTCTTGCTGGAGCAGTAAATCAGCCAATTTGCGGTAAAAACCCTGTACTCTGTTTAAATACGCTTTTTGCTCTTGTTGCGGCAGTGTCTGGAGTTCTTCGCGTATTGCTTCACTGGTATTGACAGCCAGTTTATAAAAAAAGATGGCCAGCGTATTCTGTCCGGATTGTGCGAATAAATCGCCCATGTTGGCCAGGGTGATTCGCTCACTTTCACGGTCACCGGTCTCATGCCAGATCAGCAGTGCCTTCTGGAAGGCTTCCAATGCTGCAGTGTGCCGGTTCATGCGTGCATAAACACTGCCGATGCTGTCATAGGTTGCAGCGACTTGTCTGCGGGTATTTAATGCTTCCAGAACCGGCAGCGCCTGAAACAATGCATTCAGGGCTTCTTCCTGCTGTCCCATTTCGCTGAGTAACATACCCAGATTGTTACGGGTTTCGGCTGCACCGAAACGGTCCTGAATTTTTTCGCGTAACACAATCGCCTGCTTGAAGGTGTCGAGGGCGACGGTATAATTCTGCTGCTCTGACTCAATATAGCCGATATTGTGATAGGCAGACGCAATGCCCGCCGTGTTTTTGGCTTGCTGATAAATGGCCATAGCCTGATGCTGATAAGCCAGCGCTTTGCCATATTGTCCCATCTCGGCATAAACTGAACCCAGATTAGCCAGAATATTTCCCGAGTCATTTGAGGTCACATGGGTTGCTTTAACAAATAGCTGTTGCGCCTGCTGATAGTGCTCAATGGCTTTAAGATAGCGCCCCTGAGTAAGATAAGTGGCAGCCAGATTACCCAGTGTGCGGGCTTCGCCCAGTATGTCTTGGTTGAGAATTCTTAATTCCAGCGCTGTATTTAAATGTACGCGGGATTTTTCTATGTTTCCGGCTTTTTGGTGTGTCAGCCCGAGCATATTGTGCAAGATGGCCCGGTCGTGCGCACTGTCTGTTTTGCGTAGTGCTAACGCTTGCTCGAAACTTTCTATGGCGGCACGGTTATTTTGCAGTTTCAGGTAAGTGCGGCCCATTTTATAAAAAAGATCCGCACGCAGGGCATGACTATCATCAGGGGACAAAAGAACCAGGGCATTCTGGTAATGCTTAAGTGCTGCCGGATAGTTTTGTTTCTGGTACGCCTCAAAACCGGCGTGACGTTCAGTCTGAGCGCGGCCAGAATGGCCTGAGTCAATAACATCATTCAATAATGAACAGGCTGAGACATACACAACCAGCAAAAAAATAATGCAGCCTTTACCCACTATAGCCGCTACAGCTGCCACAGCTGGATGGGGCGTACTTTTTCTGTTGCTATCGGTTGTACTCACATCAGTATGGATGGTATGAAACCGGCCTGTTTCTGCGCAATAGAAGTGTAACCAGTAGAAGCATCAGACTTAAAATGAACAGTACAGGATGTTTGATAACCATCACGACCGGCCAGAGCAGCACTCTGGTGACGGACCGGGCCATCTCATGCCGGGAAATAAAATCGGCAACCGGCGGCGAATAGGTCTCATATAAAGTAATGATGCGCCTACCCAAAGGCGTTTTTGCTAAATGGTTGTTTCTGAACTGTCTAAGAATTTCTATTTCTCTGGCGAGCGGGCTGCCGTATGCGGCAGTGGCGATAAAGCAGGGGGAATCCTGTCGTCGGTCACCCATATTGGATTGTCCCGGCCCATATCCGGAATCACTTAAATGATCTTCGTCATCCGCGAAGTCTTGCTGACCGGTAGTCATTTGACGCATGATCTGCTGTTGGTTTTCCAGATCCTGGATTTGATTATTGACCTGATTTAATTGCTCATGCAACCGACCTATTTCCAGTTGCAGTTCCTGCTTGGCTTGCGGATGTGTGGTGCTGTCTAATATGCGCTGCTTGTCATTGATCTGGCGCTCAAGTTGCAGCGCGTTATCGCGCGCGTGGCGGGTTTGTATTTTCAGGACATTTAATTTTTCTTGTATCTGTAGACGCTGCTGCTGATCTAATGGTTTTTCAACCTGGAGTCGTTTGAGATCCTGGGTAGACGCTGGTTGCGTAGTTACCGGCATTCTTTCCTGAATGCGCAATGATTCCCGATTGCCGGGGGATTCCTGAGTTTTCAGTTGACGTGGCTGAAGTGGCTGAACCGTTTGGGGTCTGGTTGTATCAGTGCGAATGTCTGCCGGGAAGCGTTGAGCCATTTGGTCTTTTTCATCAGCGTATGCAACTGCAGCGATCATCAACAAAAATACGCAGCCTATTGTTACAAAAGGTGCCGGGGTGATAAAGGTTGTATACATGGCGATATTCCTCTATGTTCATTTTTATGAGACATCAATAACCGTTATGTGATGACTGATGTCAGTGACCGGAATCTATTACACGCAGCGTAATGCTGCTTTTAGTCCATGCGGTATCCGTATCGTCAGCTTCAACCGGTTGTGAGACACCGCGTGTCCCTTTCATGTATTGATCCAGGATTTTATACAGACCGTTTTTAGTATCGCCTGCACGTTGTACAGATGATTGTGTTAGCCGTGACCACGGTACCGGATTAGTCTCCTGCGTTCCGAAAACAACAATCTGATCTTCAATATTTAAAGGCTCTGAGGCGACGAATGTTTCACCTTTGGCTGCAAAGACTACTTCTTCGCCCGGCCCCAGCGGTATCGCGGTTCCATCGGCCGGGAAACCAAAAATACTTCCGTCTGTCGATAAAATCAGACCCCCCACCAGTAGGCGAGCAGGTGATTTTTCACTGAGTTTCACTTTGACATTCCATTTGTAGCACAGCGGAATTTCTTGAGCGGTGATTGCATTGGGCGGTGCCTGCCGCCAATCAGCATTCTGCGCACACGGGTCTTGTTTGTCAGCCGGTACCAGTTGAACCTGAAGGGTGCCCTGATCTGCAAACAGGCTGCCGCCTTCACCACGCAACGTACTTAACACACGCTGCAGGGCATGCAGCCGCAAATTTTCAATGACACTGTCAACTTGGGCAAAACGGTTTCGCACCTGGTTTTCCGGGTCTCTTACGACATATTGATCATTTTCATAACTGATCTCGAAAACACCGTTATCCTTAACCAGTTGCACCATGCTTTTTGCATCCTGGTTTTGATTCAGGTTTGTGCTGATCAGGCTGGCCTGTTCTGCCGTTATTCCGCCTTGTTCGGTATGTGAACGCAGCGTGACCTTGAGCATGCGCTGGGCGTCGCCGGGCCTTGATAATATGGCCAGATCGCCCGGACGGATGGGTTCTGTATTGACTGCTTGGGAAATAATCCGGGCCGTGGCATTCAAATGTGTGCTTTCTTCCACAATGATTACGGCCTTGGCTTTAGTCGGATCGTGAAGATCAGCGCCTTTTGCGAAACCATCGTAAACGCGGAATTCAGCACCTGTACCAATGCCGGGTAGAGGGAATCCACCCAGTTTAAGCTGTGGAACCGCTTCAATGATTTCCCAGGCCAGGGGTAACTTTCTGTTTACCCCGGCGAAAACTGTACGCTGCAGGTCTCCCTGAAAATAGGGAATCTGATAACTCTCCGCTTTTACCAGCGGCCTGATTTGCCGGGCTGCCTGCGCATAGGTCAGTTGTGTTGCGTTGACCTGCCCGAATGTCGCAAGAATGGCATCGGTAAAAATACCGCGTGCATTTTTTTCCAGTGCAACCGTCCCATCGCCTGCGGCCGTAAAAACGACAATGCCAGGTAATGATTGTGAAATCCAGCCGGTTTTCTGATCATGTGCTGCAGGTGGTTTTGCGGCTGTGCTGCGTTCGACGGCGGTCTCAGCGTCCGGCGGCGGTATATACCGGGATAAAAATTCAGTGTCACCGCGCAGCGCGGTACCCGAATTGCAGGAATCCAGAAATACGGTGATATGACTGGTCTTCTGATGCAGGCGAGTCAATAATTTGTCGAATTCGTCGTCGATAAAATCCTTGATTCCGTTATCCCTTGCATCATGAAAAACGAATGTTTCATCCATGCCATCAGGCTCGTCGCCATTATGATCCCGTGTTTGCGAACCGTGTCCTGCGTAATAAAAAACCACTTCATCATTCGGTTGCGCCCGTTCAATCAGAAAGCTTGAAAAATACTGTTTAAAATTCGCTGTTGTGGCTGCTTCATCCACTAAAACACACACGTTCTCTTTTGGGAAACCATAACCATTTGGACCGGTCAGCAATTGATAGAATCGCTTTGCATCTTGCGGCGGACCGGGCAGATCCGGTATTTTTGCGCTTTTATACTGCCCGACACCGACAATCAGTGCGAGGCGGTGAATACCGTCTTCTGATGGAACGATATTTTTTGCGGAGCATGCTTTGGATAAAGTGGCTGTATCGAGTTCCGCATGCGCGTGTGGCAAATGTATGTTCAGCAACAAACAAAACATGATAAACGTGATATACAGCAGAGGATTTCGTTTTATTACAACACTGGGGCATTGTTTTATAAAACTGTTTGCAATATGCATAGTGACTTCCTCCTGCTGTCTTTAATCGAAAGATAAATCCGGATAATAATTCATGAGCAGCTTTTCAGGCCGGTTGTAATATTCGGTGATATAGCTGCACATCACCAACCGCGACCGTTAACGGTTAGGATAATTGTTACTCCGGGTGGGAGAGGGGGGGGTACCGCCACCCGATTTGCCACGCAATAGCATATTAACGATAGCGGCAGTAACACCGGCACCTACAAGCACTGTACCCCAGCTGACTTCACTTTTATAAAACGTGTAGTTGTCCCTCCAGCGGATTCGCTTCTCAATCTCTTCGAAGGAAACGGGGTGCGGCCCAATAATGGAATCGGTTGTCAGGATAATTTCTTCGCCACTATTGACAATAGCGCTTTGAGCCGGATCTGCAAGCAATGATAACTTAATCAATCCGCGTAATACTGTAATTTCAGTCCGCTGGTCAGACACGTTGATATGGTATATCGTATCCCGTGTTCTGGCACTGGCATGTGTTGTGACAATACTGTATTCGCAATGTGCAGTATCTCCATAGCCATTGCCCACGGAGAAGCCTTGGATTTGTATCGAGCAGATACCGCTGCCATCCATGAATTCAATGCGGGCGCTGCTTTTTGGGCCTGTGCTGACAGAAGTATTATTTTTGATGTCCAGCGTATCTTTTATCGGGGTACCGTTGACTAAAACCCTGTTCCCTGAGGCATACAGTATGCCGATTTCTGCATCGCTTCCCATGGTCGTATGATAAAAACGCGGATCCGTGTTTTCATCCTGTTCCCAGAACCCGCCTGCACTTGAGGCATTCCGGTTTTCAACCGGAACGGTCGAGCAGGCGCTTGATAAAACTACCAGTATCAGGATTAGGAGAGTGTTGCAGATGATCGTAGTGGAAGGAACGGGCGAATTCAGATTCGATGCGTCTTTTTTACCGGCAGACGGTGTAATAAGTGTACAGATCAACATGTTCATTTATCCGTTCTCCTTTCATGGTTTTTTCCGCCTTCGGGTAGTATCCACATAAGTGAAATCATCTGTCAATAAGGATTCAAAAAAATCACGTTGGTGCGGCCTGTATAGTCTTTGATTGTGGATAATGACAGGGCAGGTTATTCAGTTAAAGGAGAATGAATTTTTTCCGGCTTACAAACAATACAGTTTTATTGCACAGTTAGATTTACAGCATGCATGATCCATGAGTTGGAGGCTAATAACGGCTATTTTTATTTCGATCCACATCCATTGCCGTTATCAAACTGCCATGATTTCCCCAGGCATTGCGTATGTACGATACCACGAGTGCCACTTCCTCGTTGCGCAGAATCTGCTGGAATGGCGGCATTCCATAGGGCCTGGGATTCTCAGCTGTTGTCGGTGGATAGCCGCCATTCAGAACGCTGCGTATGGCATTTGATGGCGGATTCATCATTACACTGCGATTACCTGCCAGCGCAGGATAAATACCCGGCGCACCTTTACCGTCAGCGCCATGGCAAGCTTTGCAATGCATGTCATACAGTTGCCCGCCCAGATTCAGATGTTTTAGCAAACTGCCCGTCATCACTGAGAAAGTAACGCCAGGCGCGATAACGCTTTCATTTTCTGACAGTGATTTCAGGTAAACCGCAATTGCGTCAGCATCCTCCTGCGATAAATATTGCAGGCTTTGCCTCACCACAGTCGCCATCGGACCGGAAGTCACAGCACGTTCGGTCACGCCGGTTTTCAGCAATGTCACGATTTCTTCGGTGGTCCAGTCACCGTTGCCTGCTTCCATCCGCAAGGACAGAGAAGGTGCATACCAACCCATACCCATGATCTGCCCACCTGTCAGTGCATCATCTTTACTGGCGCCCAATGCATTACGCGTAGTATGGCAGGCATTGCAATGACCGAGTCCCTGCACCAGATAGGCGCCGCGATTCCATGCATCACTTTGGGATTGCACCGGCTGAAACACGCCTGCTTTGAAATACAATGCGCGCCAGATGGCCAGCAGCGGTCTGAAATTATAGGGAAAGAAAATATCATTGGGTGGATTCGATTGTGAAATCGGTGGCAGTGATTGCAGATAGGCAAAAATCGCATCGGCATCTTGCCGCGTCACTTTGGTATATTCGGTATAGGGAAAAGCGGGGTAAAGAAGGCGTCCGTCACGTGACTTACCCTCATGTAGCGCTTGCCAGAAATCCGCTTTATTCCACAGGCCGATTCCTGTTTCTTTATCGGGGGTAATATTGGGCGTCACGAAAATGCCAAATGATGTGGACAGCCGGTGCCCGCCTGCAAATGGCTGACCACCTTTGGCCGTATGGCACCCCATGCAGTTGCCAACATGCGCCAGATAGGCGCCGCGCGCGCGTTGCTGCGCTTCGCTGGAATGTTCGGAATCATCAGCAAACGCATCGGTAACCTGTATTAGCAAAGCAAACGCCAGCATTGCCCTATATTTCCAAAACGACGTGTTGAATTTATAGTGATTTACGCTGAATATCGGATAACTCATCGGGTACCTCAATTTACTGGGATAATTTGACTGCAGCGATGCGCCAATTCGGGCAGGAGCGCACTGAAGGGGCTGGATTTTCCTGTAACGGTCTGGTTTGCCAGCCATTTTGCAATCGCATCGGCTTCATCGTCGCTCAGCTGTTTGGCAATTTCGGACATACAATCCGGCGCCTGGCTTCGCATGACGCTGCCATTGCGCCAGCCACTGAGCTGTGCCGCAATATACGCACGGGACAATCCGAGCAAAGCCGGGATCGCAGGCTCTATACCCATCAGTACATTACCATGACATGCATTGCAGGGCGGAATGTCTTTGTCCGGCTTTCCCGAATAGATCAAACGCTCTGCCAGTTTGATTTCCTCAGGCTGCATGTGGATCCGTTCAGGCGCCGGATAGGGTAACTGCAGTGAAGAAAAATACCGGGCAATTTCCAGCAGATATTCGTCCGACATATTTTCCAGCAGAATTACCATTGGCTGGTAATAGCGCCGACCATCTCTGAAATTGCGCAGTTGATTGAAAAGATATCCCTGCGGTTTGCCCGCGATGCGCGGATAATAAGCATCCCGTCCTGCTTTATCCTCAGCGCTATGGCAAATGGTGCACGCTTGAACGCGCTCAGCCATGGTATCCGGTACGATAATAGTTGTGCCGCCATAAACACTGGTCAGCCCAGTGGTACAGAAAAATATCGTTAGAACCAGACGCAGCATTTGAGATTCCTTGGTTAAGTTATCAGAAACGGATATTGTATTGACATGGAAAAGATCGGGAATATCCCGCAGTGTGGCTGCGTCAGCCGTGTTATGCAGAGCATCGCGCT
>CAZTCY010000019.1:0-39059 GCA_964612715.1 uncultured Nitrosomonas sp.
GTGTTTGGCACCAGTCCGATCGCCTTCTGGGATGGCGTCATGGTCGTGTGCGCCGGAATACTGTTCCTGTTTATTCTCGAAATTGAAAAGTATGTACGGAAATGGCTGCAATGAGGATGTCTTCGTTATGAAAAACCCCCTATTCAACGCCGGAAGCACCATCCTGCAATGCGGTGTATCCGATAGGCATATCGAAGCAACGAAAAAGCAACCCACCGGGCAAACGGTATGCAACTACCGAATTTGCCCGGTACTCCCCTCCCCCGGCAGAGATTCATTTCGAAATCAGCAACACCGGTTGACTTTCCCATTACCGCCATAGCGCATTTCCTGCCGTTCCCGGAAAAACGCTTCATGGGACATGATCGGACGGTCCGGATGCATGGATTCCATATGTTTGACATAGGTGCTGTATTCGGGCACGCCCACCATCAGGCGGAAACTTTGCGCGATGAGTTGTAGAATCTGCGTTAATTTTCCAGTCATGAGATTTCTCCTTAATGTTTGTTATTTATTTGAGGGTTGCGTGAGCCGGCAGTAATTCAAAGGGTGTTTCTCTGACTGTCGGATGGGAAACGCGGCGTGCCTGAAATACGGCGCGGATGCCGAACACAATCATGCTGATTAAAACGGCCATAAACAGGCCCGCGAGCGATGCATTCACATAATCGTTAATGATGACCTGCTGCATTTGCGCGATGGATTTGGCTGGCGCGAGAACAATACCTTCTGCAATGGCATCCTGATATTGATTCGCATGGGCAAGAAAACCGATGCGTGGATTGGCATCAAATACCTTTTGCCAAGCCGCGGTGAGCGTGCAGACACATACCCAGGTGGCCGGAATCACGGTTACCCATGCAAATCTGTCGAGTTTCATTTTAAACAGCACGCAAGTACAAAGAATAAGCGCCACCCCGGCAAGCATTTGGTTTGAAATGCCGAACAGCGGCCACAGCGTATTGATTCCGCCCAATGGGTCGACAACGCCCTGATACAGAAAATAACCCCATCCGGCAACACACAGCCCCGTTGCAATCAGGTTCGCGACGATAGAATCCGTGCGTTTCATGGCTGGGATAAAACTGCCGAGCAAATCCTGCAGCATGAAACGGCCCGCGCGGGTTCCGGCATCAACTGCGGTCAGGATGAAGAGTGCTTCAAATAAAATCGCAAAGTGATACCAGAATGCCATCATTGCCGTGCCGCCGATGACTTCCGATAAAATCTGCGCCATGCCGACAGCCAGCGTCGGCGCACCGCCGGTGCGTGAAATAATGCTGTGTTCGCCCACATTCTGCGCTGTTTGTGTGATCATCTCCGGCGTGATGTAGAAACCCCACTGCGCGATCGTTTGCGCCGCCGATTCCGCTGTGGTGCCAATGATCGCTGCGGGGCTGTTCATGGCAAAATAAATGCCCGGTTCCAGCGCGGCGGCGGCAACCAATGCCATAATCGCGACGAAAGACTCCATCAGCATCGCACCATAACCAATGAAACGCGCATCCGTTTCATTCTGGATCATTTTGGGTGTGGTGCCGGATGCGATCAGCGAATGAAACCCGCTGATCGCGCCACAAGCGATGGTGATAAACAAAAATGGAAAAAGACTGCCCGACCAGACCGGCCCCGAACCATCGACAAACTGGGTAAAAGCAGGCATTTTCAGTTCCGGAGAGACGATTATTACGCCTATGGCCAGCCCCACGATCGTGCCGATCTTCAAAAAAGTCGACAGATAATCGCGCGGTGCCAGTAACAGCCAGATCGGTAACACGGAAGCAATAAATCCGTATGCGATCAGCAACCAGGTCAATTGCTCGCCGGTTAACGTGAACACCGCCGCCAATTCCGGAATCTCCTGCACATACTGGCCGCCGACAATGGACAGCATCAACAAAATGAAACCAATCAATGAAACTTCACCAATGGCGCACGGGCGGATATAGCGTGTGTAAATGCCCATGAATAAGGCAATGGGAATGGTCGCGGCTACCGTAAATGTTCCCCAGGGCGATTCGGCAAGCGCCTTGACCACAATCAGCGAAAGCACCGCCAGCAGAATCAAGATGATAAAAAACGCGCCGGATAATGCGACCATACCCGGTATCTGACCCAGTTCCGATTTGATCAGATCGCCCAGTGAACGGCCATCACGCCGCGTTGAAATGAACAGAACGATAAAATCCTGCACGGCACCGGCGAATACAACACCGGCCAGTAGCCACAACATGCCAGGCATATAGCCCATCTGCATCGCCAGTATCGGCCCGACCAATGGCCCCGCGCCGGCAATCGCTGCAAAATGGTGGCCAAACAATACATATTTATTGGTTGGCACATGATCCAGCCCATCATTGTGTTTATGTGCCGGTGTCATGCGCCGGATATCGAGCCTGAGTACGCGATTGGCGATAAACAAACTGTAGAAACGGTATGCAATGATATAGACACAGACCGCAGCGATGACGACCCAGATTGCACTGATGGATTCGCCCTGACGCAATGCAATGACGCCCAGCGCAAATGCACCGGTGAGTGAGAATATAATCCAGGGTATATGTTTAATCCATTGATTCATAATTTTTTACCTCAAAAAATGCTGCTTCCGGATTTCTGGATTGTCTATCCGAAGCAACTGTATTCATAAATACCTGTAAATCACCCCGGTTTCTCGGAGATTCTTTTAGCGCCTGTTCAAGATCTCGATCAAGGGGTTCAGTGAGACCTTGAACAGGCTTTTAGTTTGAATCAGGTTATATCAACTGATTCTCACGGGTGGCGGTAATATGCCATTTCATGGTGGGAAATTCCACTTTATCCATAGTGCGCCGGAAACTGCGATGCCGCGTTTCAGTTGAAGCAGGAGAAGGTTGAAGACGCAGCGACCCAATAAAAAAACTGCGGCACCTTTATTCATTCTTTTTTAATCTTGTTTTAACAAAATCATCACAACCATACAGATAGTATGGTTGCAAAATCTCAATTTACCGGGACGCACTGTTCTGATGCTTTGATGGATTTTTCATAACATACTTCGGAAACGCAATTTTGTTGAATAGCGGCTTTTGCCAAACCCTATTTCATGAAATTTTAAACTAGCAAAACAATGAGTCAGCAACGCAAAGAAGGATTTTTACAAAGGTCTCGAATATTTTCAAAATCGGAGGGAGAAAAACGGATGTTAAAAAATGTGACTGTAATTTTTTGTTGCACCCTTTGACCATACGGTCGCCACCATTTTTGATACGGGATTGAAACACTGACTCATTTTCCGAAGATGTGCAGTTTCCGCTGTGCGGGTAATTACGCTCTTATCACGTCACCGGCGGAAGGTCCTGTTAAAAGCTTAATTAAAATTTTACGAGGGAAATATGGATTCAACACTATCAATGAAACGAATCGAAATTATCGTCGACGCTGGAAAACTTGAAGAGCTTATCGGTCTGCTAATGGAAACCGGAGTCAGAGGTTACACAATACTAAGCAGAGCGGGAGGCTTAGGTTCACGTGGCACACGCAGTCCAAATGACGTTCTATGGGATGAAGGAAATGCCGTTGTCATTCTGGCCTGTAAAGAAGACCAGGCAACCAAGATTGTGAAAGGATTGCATCCAAAACTGAAAAAACTTGGCGGTATGTGCCTGATTTCAGATTGTGAATGGGTAGAGGGTCCCGCTATTTCATATTAATCATTGAAACCACCGGACAGCACCGGGTGTCTTGTCACGATAGGAATGCCGGTTACCCGGCATTCCTCGCACAAACTCTGCTTAACCAAAATCCCGGTCAAAGGACACAGTTGCATTTTGAGTTCGATTTTAACGCAGCAATGCGCCTTTCAGTGAGATATTGAACGGTTCTGAACGAGGTTCTCAGAGATTATCCGCATTATGCGCCAAATAATCTGCAACCCCCGCCACCGTAGGTTTTATGGCCTGTTGGCCTTTCTGCCAGCCTGCGGGACATACTTCGCCATGCTGCTCTGAGAATTGCAATGCATCAATAATACGCAGCATTTCATCCACATTACGACCCAGCGGCAGATTGTTAATCGTTGCATGCTGTACGATGCCTTGTTTGTCGATCAGGAATGATCCACGTAGTGCGACACCGTCCTCATGTTCGATACCAAAGCTTTTTATGATGCTATGACTGACGTCCGCAACGAGTGGGTAATGAATTTGACCAATTCCGCCCTTTTCAACGGGCGTATTACGCCAGGCGAAATGGGTAAATTGAGAATCAACAGAAACCCCGATAACCACGGCATCACGTTTAATAAACTCATCAAAGCGCTTGTCGTGCGCAATAATTTCGGATGGGCAGACGAAGGTAAAATCCAATGGATAGAAAAAAATTACAACGTATTTGCCGCGATAGTCGCTCAAGGTAAAATCGTCTTTAATACTTCCATCAGGCATAACAGCTGCCGCTGTAAAATCAGGTGCTGGTTTGTTAACTAATGTGCTCATATTTATATATCTGAAACAAGTAAAATATTAAAAAAACCATTTAACAGATCTGAAAAACGATTTGCTTTACCGCTACTGCATTAATTTGCTTGGTATGGGTCGTTGCTAAACTGTTTTATGATCGTCGGCTAAAAACTAGTGTAAAACTGATAATTTGGAACACTTTGCCGAAGCATCCGTGTTTTCTTCCAGTGTAGCGGTGCCTGTACCTTTTTTAAGTAACTGGAACCAATAGCTGCGCAATCTGTTACATGTCGCCCTGATCGTCTCAGATGGTGTGTCCGGATGTTGTTCAAGCAGGATCAGGTGTTTGTTTATCGCCAGAATCAACTGTTGATCCCGGGAATGTGCATAGCGCGACATCAAATAAAGAATGGATGAAATCAGTGTCGCTAAGTCGGTTTGTGGGTGTTCCATATATCTACTGTTCTCAAAAACAACAAATCATGAAACGATTAAATCACATAATGACACAAATGTAAATGAGAATGATTTTCATTATTAAAAATGATTCAATTTAATTGCATTATCAGACAGTCAACCTGACGCAGTAGAATTTAAAAGCCACGTAACAAACCTGTAACAATCCACCGATATAATTTTTTAAGTGAAAATCCATTGCGTACCTCAATTGAAAAATTGACCTGAATCTTAATGCAGCACGTTATTGCCATTATTCCATAAGCGTTAACACCAATAATCACTTGCACGATAAAATCCCTAACCTTTTGCAGTTTATTCAATGAATTTTGAAAATCCGATCAGTACACGCTCCGCTTTTCGCCATCTGCACGCTGAAATCAAACAGCTTATCCAGCACATACACATACAAGGATCGGCACGAATCAATCCACGCGTCATGACCGATAAGACGTCACCATTCAACAAGAGCATTACTAATCTGGCCCAGTATCTGGCGTTACGTGAACTGGACCTGCGACCGTTACAGGAAAAATTGTCTGAAGCCGGATTATCCTCGCTGGACAGCATCGAACCTCACGTCTTCGCAAGCCTGAAAAGTGTTCTGCATGTCCTCAGCCGGGCGTTGGGCATCTCGACGGATATCAACAGCGATTGCCTTTTCCCTGACTTCCGGGAAAGTGCCGGGATTCTGGAGAACAATACACAAAAGGTACTGGGCGGCTCACACCACCAGCGCATCACGCGCATCATGGTCACCATGCCGACCGAAGCAGCCCATGACTATACGTTCGTTCGCAACCTGATCGAGGAAGGCATGGATATCGCCCGAATCAATTGCGCACACGATGATGTGCCCATCTGGCGCCGGATGATCGCCAATATCCGCCAGGCTGCCGCAGACAGTCATTCGCCATGCCGCATCCTGATGGATCTGGCCGGTCATAAAATCCGTACCGGTCCGATACCGGGCGATGCACAGTCACTCAACATCAAAATCAAAAAAAACAGCCGCGGCAAATCGCCGGATACGATCCGATTCAGAATCATTCCTGACGGTCAGGGCAGCGCGGCATCCTCCGCAAATCTGAAAAATGAATTCATATTCCCTGTGCCCCATGCGATCTATGCCAATCTGACCGATGCTGACCGGTTCAGCATCATCGATACGCGTGGCAAACAGCGATACATCAACATAGCAGCATCGGAAGATCAGCACATCACCGGGTATTGCGACAAAACGATCCATCTTGTGACGGGCCTGCAAGTCATCTGGCAGCGCCGTATCGACTCGATCTTCAAGGATCAGCATACGTTTAAATTTGTCAACCTTAACCCGGTTACCCGCACAATCCGCCTGTACGCAGGCGACAATCTCTATCTTCACAAGCAGCAGATACCGGGTTTTATCGAAAATGACGCATCGGATGACAAATTCAGCACCGATGCGCATATCAGCTGTTCGTCGCCGGAGATCATCGATTTACTCGAACTGGGCACCCGCGTATGGATAGACGATGGAAAAATCAGCGCGTATGCTATCGATAAAAAATCGGACTATGTTGTTTTGCGCATTTCCAGAACGGTGCCTAAAGGCGTCAAACTGAAATCCGGCATGGGAATCAATTTTCCCGAAACAACCCTGAATCTGCCCACTTTAACCCGGAAAGACCGGTCAAACCTCGATTTTATCTGTAACAATGCCGACATGATCGGACTTTCCTTCGTCGAAACGGCTGATGGCCTGCACGCATTGGCGGATGAACTGCTAAAACGGAACGCTTCCAAGATGCCCATCATTGCAAAAATTGAAACCGCGCGTGCCGTAAAAAATCTGCCGGATATTCTTTTCGCCGGACTGTCCAAAAACCCCGTCGGCATTATGATTGCACGTGGCGATCTAGCCGTCGAGCTGGGCAATGTGCGCATGGCGGAAATCCAGGAGGAAATACTCTGGCTGTGCGAAGCCGCGCATGTCCCCGTTATCTGGGCTACGCAGGTACTGGAATCGATCGCTAAATACGGTATACGTTCCCGTCCCGAATTTACCGATGCCGCAATGAGCGCGCGCGCTGAATGCGTCATGCTGAATAAAGGCCCCTATATTATCGATGCCGTGCGTTCCCTGAATGCCGTGCTGAAATGCATGCAGCGGCATCAGTATAAAAAAAGCGCATTGCTGCGCGCGTTACATTGGTAATCCGGTAGCGCTGAAAACTGGAAACATCGGCTCTGACAGCTATACCGGATCAGGCCTATGCAGCGTCTCCGGATTGTCGCAAGCCGGTGGTTAGGTGAAAAAACAACGCCTCTGCCACTGTGACGAAAATAAGGAGGCCTGATTCAACCTAAACCGACACAGTATGCTTGTGATCAACAGGTCGTTCAGGCGAATCAGGCATGGCAATGAAAAAATGCAACAGTAAGGAAGAGTGATAAACCTGCTGCACTTATCCAGAAACAATACAACCGGGGTGAATTTGAGCGGGACTCAGGCAGAATTCAAATCCAGATCGGCGACAGTATGACTTGCGATATAGCGCTGATATTTCTTTTCCTTGATGGCACCGATATCCACCAGAATCAGCGCATCCACACAGTTCGAAAATTTCGGATCAATATTAAATCCGAGGAACCGGCAACCGCCGGGCTCGCATAATTCAACATACTGTTTATAAAGTACAGGGACTTTGACGCCGAATTTCTCCAGTCTGTCTTTCAATATCGAATAGGCCAGCTTATACTCGGCCTCGCTTGCAATAGCGCCAGAGGGTTTAAACTCATGATTCACATCGAAATGAAACGGGGTTTTAGGTTCGGCAAATGTGTTGTCCATGCCAAATAATGCGGTATAAAATTCCGCAATCAGCTTTTGCGCGGCTTCAGGCCAGGCGTTACTCATGGATACAGGGCCGAACAGATAGCGCACTTCCGGATGCTGATGCAGATACGCACCAACACCATACCACAGGTAATCCAGGCTGCGTTTTCCCTGATACCGGGGCTGTATGAAACTGCGCCCGAGTTCTATGGCATGCTCCAGAAAAGGCGTAAACGCCGGATCGAATCTGAACAGGCTGTTGGTGTACAGGCCGATTTCACCGTACTCGCGCAGAATTTCGCTGGCCTCGCCAATACGATAAGAACCGATAATTTCCAGTTCGTCCTCATCCCACAGAATCAAGTGGCGGTAGTAACGATCGTAACTGTCGACATCCAGCGCATTACCCGTACCTTCCTGCACCTGGCGGAAGGACAACTCGCGCAATCTGCCGATTTCACGCATCACGCTGGAATTCGATACATAGTCGAACAAATAAATATGTTTGCCATCCTGCGTTTTGCCAATCCGCTGAGAATCTCTGAGTTCTTTGCGGATTAATTTGGTTTTGGCCGGATGAACGATATTTTCCACCGGTTTAAACAATTCCCTATGCTTCTTTTTCCCTAACAGATAAATCTGTTTGCGCATCAACTTGGCAATGGCTTTTTTGGGCATCTCCAGCGCCGCAATGGATTCCCAGGGAATCGGCTTACCGATTCTGAAAACAATTTCATGATCCTTCTGATTGAACATTTCATTCACCAGCATCATCGTTCCAAGCGGTTTGTAAATACTCGACAGGCCATAAAAAAGCGGTGAATTTTTACCGCCGATATACACGGGGAGAATGGGCGATTTGGTTTTTTTCGCCAATGACAGAAAACCCGGTTTCCATTTGCCGTCGCGGATCCCGGTCGGACGGATACGCGACACTTCCCCGGTTGGAAACATGATCACCGCATGTTCCGCTTCCAGCATGGCAATGATCTGCCCGATCTGGTCATATGCTTTTTGGGTCGTTTTAGAAAAATCATCTACCGAAAGAAACAGACTTTTTAAAGGCTCAATACAATCCAGAAGCGTGGTGGCGACGATTCTGACATCGGTTCTGATCTCCGAAACCAGTTTCAGCAGCGCAAGTCCGTCCAGCGATCCCAGAGGATGATTGGCGATAATCAACACGCGGCCCTGATCAGGTATACGTACACGATCCTTGCTGGAAACCTGAAATGAAAAATTGAAATGCTCCAGAACAGCGTCATTAAATTCGAGACCTTCCAGATGCCGGTGCTGCGCCATAAACCGGTTGATCTCATCCTGATGCACCAGTTTTTTCAAAAAGGAAGAGGCCGTTTTTAACAGCGGCTTGTCGTGGCGATCATCCGTAGTCTGAAAATAATGATTCAATAATGCATCGACATCGATCATGGGTTTGCCCTCCGGCAAAACGATTAATGATCGACACGATAAAGTAATAATGTGACAAAAGAATGACACCTGTCTTGATGTTTCAATACCGGCTATGCCGGTTTTCCGGTACGGCTCATCAGCCAGCCACTCTTTTCCAGCGTGTGCTGCACACTGAAGAATGAATGTACAGAATATTTTTTTACCGGCACAGCCTCCCCCATGAAAGAACAGGCAATCATTCTGTTTAAATGGGTCATGCATCGGTTATCATACCAAAAGGTATTCTCTGAAAATTCCGGATTCGAACCGTTCATGTCAACGCTGAAAACGCTGAACCATAGCAGCAACCCGGCAGCATCCCTCCATTCCCTTTTCGGGCAGAATCTGCAGGATTGGAAAAAAGCATATGCTTCCATCCGTGAAGTCGAAATCGCAGGCAAAGACTTTCTTTACCGGCAGGGGGATCGCTGTACCGATTTTTTCTGGATCAAGGAAGGCATCATCAAACTCTCGCATTTGACATTGCAGGGCAATACGTTGACGCTGGCGTTGCTCAGACAGGGTGACATCATGGGCTGCCTGCAAAGCGACACCACCACTCTTCCGGCGATGGAAGAAAGTGCGCAGGCACTGGATAAGGTTGTGTGTTACCGCATCGGACACGATGACTTCAGGCAACTGATTTCCAGCCAAGTGAATTTGGCATGGCCGGTTTTTGCATCGATACATGCCCGGCAGCGGCAGGTTGAGCACAAACTGCGCATGATTCTGACTCGGCCGGTCGAGGAACGGGTTGTCGCAACGCTGCTGGAGCTGGCCCGGCTGTTCGGCGCGCGCTGCACACATGGCTATTCACTGGAAATTTTCCTGACCCAGCAGGAACTGGCCGATCTGGTCGGTGCCAGCCGTTCCGTAGTCAGCACGATTATGAACGATTTCAGAAGCCGCGGCATGCTGGAATATACGCGCGAACAAATCTGCATCAATGACGCCGCTTTTGCTGGCGGCTAGTTTTCATCGGCAATATATTTTTATCCGCACTGTTTTCCGGATAACAGACACGGATCATGACTGCTTCTTAAAATGGCCGGGTTATCAACCCACTGCAAAACAAGGAGCAATTCAATGAAAATGATTTCTGCACGCCATCATGGTTATCTGGATTTTCTGACCGTTGTTATCTTTTTACTCGCACCCACGCTGCTGGACTTAAGTCAGACACCCGCCGTGCTGGCCTATATTCTCGCCGGTGTTCATCTGACGGTTACCCTGGCATCGGATTTTTCACTGGGCCTGTTCAAAATGCTCGCCTTTACACTGCATGGCTGGATCGAGCGTATTGTCGGCCCGGCACTCGTAGCCATTCCTTTTATCCTGGGTTTTGCCGACGAACCGGCAGCACGAAATTTCTATATGATCATGGGGGCGATCATTATCGCGGCAAGTGTGTTCACCAATTTTCGTGAAGACGGTCAGTAAGCCAATGAATTTCTCCAAGATCTCAATCAAGGGATGCAGTGCAAGGCAAAATTGAATGACGCGAGCAAAGCGCAACGAACAGCCGTAAGGCTGGCCCGTAGGGCGAGGCGCCTGCGCCGAGTAAAAAGCGGAGCATACATGAAAGTATGTGAGCATTTTGAATTCGATTTTAACGCCGCAATGCACCCTTCAGTGAGATCCTGTTTAAAGTAATTCATTAGCAAGATTAGCGAGATGCGAGCGTTCCCCCTTTTCCAGCCGGACATGCGCAAAAATCTCATGATGTTTGATTTTATCGATAAGATAAGACAAACCGTTGCTTTGCGAATCAAGATAAGGGGTATCGATCTGGTAAATATCTCCGGTAAAAATGATTTTAGTATTTTCACCGGCACGCGTAATAATGGTTTTGACTTCATGCGGCGTCAGATTCTGCGCCTCATCGACAATAAAACACACGTTCGATATACTCCTGCCACGGATATACGCCAGCGGCGTGATGGTCAGTTTTTCCTGTTCAACCGCTTCCGTGATTTGTTTAAATTCCTTGTCTCTTTCATTGAATTGGCTTTTGATGAATTTCAGATTGTCCCAGAGCGGTTCCATATAGGGATTGAGCTTGGAGATAATATCACCGGGCAAGTAGCCGATGTCCTTATTGCTCAGTGGCACAATGGGGCGCGCCAGATAGATTTGCTTGAAGTTTCTTTTCTGATCCAGCGCACCGGCAAGCGCCAGCAATGTTTTTCCGGTGCCCGCCACGCCCTGCAACGTGACCAGCTTGATGTTGGGGTGCGTAATGGCGTGCAAGGCAAAAACCTGTTCCGCATTCCGGGGCGAAATCCGGTACGCGGATTTCTTTTGAATACGCTCGATTCTGTGTGATTCCGGATTATAGAATACCAGCACCGAAGTCCGCCCATTTTTCAGAATGTAGTACTGATTGGGAATGGGCGTATCAATGCCAATAGCCTCTGGCAGGCAGAAATCGTTGGTGTATATGCCATCGATTGTCGCTTTCGATAAGCCTTCTATTATGGCACTACCTTTATGGAGTGATTCAAGGTCCTTGATTTTTCCGGTTTTAAAATCCTCAGCTGTTATATTCAGCGACTTGGCTTTCAACCGTAAATTGATATCTTTGGTGACCAGAATAACTTTTTTCTGGGGAAAGGCGTTACTTAAAGCAATGGCGGTGTTGAGAATACGGTGGTCAGCAGTATTTTCTCCAAAAATATGCGTCGCATCGATCCCATCCACAGGTTCCTGCATGACAACTCTAAAACGGCCGTGATTGGGCCGGTCGATCGGAATCCACGTCTGCAGCGAATGATGCAGGGACAGGTTGTCCATAATCCGGATAAATTCGCGGGCTTCAAAATTTTTCGTATCGTTCCCTTTCTTGAAATGATCGAGTTCTTCAAGAACGGTAATCGGAACGGCGACATCATTATCTGCAAAACTGTATATCGCCTGATGGTTGTACAGGATAACCGAGGTATCCAGCACAAAAATTTTTTTCTGACTTCGTGGCATGAATGATTAAGTGATCTTTATTTAAAAAAACCATACTAGAATCTAATTGTGACAAAATCATGAATTAGAGTAACCGGCCTGTGTATCTGTTCCCCACCGCCAGACTATGCAGGCAGACCGGGCATCGCCCGGAACCCGGTACAATTGTGAACAATCCGCCGTTCATTTTTTCTGTAATATTAACGCCAACATATTCACTCCACAATTCGCAAAGTTTCATGCAGCAGCCATCAAGTGGAAACATTCACCTAGTAATATCGGTCATTACCGGGCCGCCACGATGAAACACAACCTGATGCAATCCATCGCAATTCCATTATCAGAGGCGTTTAACATGAAGCGCATCATGCTGACAGGCGTTACCACACTTATTCTGGTGCTACTGGCAGCAGGCTGCGGCGGCAATAGCGGCAAATTTACGCAAAATGACGATAAAAACCAGGCATATGATATTCAATTGGGTTCACGGCCTATTTTTCTGGTTCGGGATATGGATCAAGGGCCATTAAAGAAAAAACTGGAACGCTGTGAAAAAGGCCCGTTCAAACGCACCGATTTTTCCATCGGCCATCGTGGCGCACCCTTGCAGTTTCCCGAACATACCCTGGAATCGTATGAAGCCGCAGCCCGGATGGGCGCAGGGATTATTGAATGCGACGTTACTTTTACCCGGGATAAGGCGCTGGTATGCCGCCATTCGCAGTGCGACCTGCATACCACAACCGATATTCTGGAAACACCACTGGCAGACAAATGTTCGGTACCGTTCCAGCCTGCCGTTTTTGACACTGACGGCAACCTGATCACGCCTGCCACGGCGCAATGCTGCACCAGCGACATTACACTGGCTGAATTCAAATCACTGAAAGGGAAGATGGATGCTTCCAATCCGCGTGCAGCCCGCGTTGCCGAATATATGCAAGGCACAGTTGACGGGAAAATGGATCTTTATACGACACGCGGCACATTGCTGACGCACAGGGAAAGTATCGCCCTGTTTCAGAAACTGGGCGTCAAAATGACGCCGGAACTGAAATCCCCGAGCGTCCCGATGCCATTTGATGGCTTTTCCCAGGCCGGTTACGCACAGAAACTGATCGACGAATACAAAGACGCAGGCATATCCGCAAAAAATGTCTGGGCACAGTCATTTAACCTCAGTGATGTTCTGTACTGGATTCAGCATGAACCGGACTTCGGCAGGCAAGCCGTTTATCTCGATGGCCGTTATGACGACCCGGCATTTGACCATCGCAACCCCGCCACCTGGTCACCGGCGATGGAACAACTGGTTGCGGATGGTGTAAAAATTATTGCACCGCCGATATGGATGCTGCTTGAAATGGAAAACGGCGAAATTGTGCCTTCGCGCTACGCAAAAGCAGCCAGAGATGCAGGGCTGGATATGATCACCTGGACATTTGAGCGTGATGGCTCATTGACCCCTGGCGGCAGCTTTTATTTCCAAACGCTGAATGGCCGGAATCCAAACCCGGTTGACCCTGGTGCCAACAACGTCAACGGCGTCAACAACGACGGTGATATCGATATATACGCAGTCCTGCATGTACTGGCACAAAACGTCGGTATTCTTGGTGTTTTTTCCGATTGGCCGGCAACAGTAACGTATTATGCCAATTGCATGAATCTGAAATAATTTTGCCGTTTAATCGTTCTGTAACATTCGATTGCTATCATGACGATCGAGCGTGCCCCTTGATAAGGCGGCCATATACAATCCCCATGATTTCCCCGGGTATACGGCTGCCTTATTTTTTTCCATTCGATATCCGCAGATTCATTAGTCCGTTAAAACTCAGCGCTTTTATTTTTTTCATAAAAGTTTCATCAAATCTTAATAAATACGTCAAGGTAGTTTCATAAATTCGCTTTAATCTGGTCACTGTCTTCAATTCAATAAAAAGCGATACGATGGTCAATAAAACTGCTCCCATGAAAGTCAGAAGCGTATGGATATCGGATATACATCTCGGTTTCCGAGGCTGCCAGGCGCAAGCGTTGCTGCATTTCCTGCATTCGGTCGAAACTGAATATCTGTTTCTGGTTGGCGACATCGTCGATTTCTGGGGAATCAGGAAGAACCCCTACTGGCCACAGGAACACACCAATGTCATTCGCTCGATTCTGGGCAAGGCCAAGCATGGCACCAAGGTAATTTATATCCCCGGCAACCATGACGAAGCCCTGCGTGACTGTGCGGGCCATGTATTCGGCAATCTTGAAATTCATCTGGATTATATCCATACGACCTTTGACGGCAAAAAACTGCTGATCATGCATGGCGATGAATTCGATGTGGTTGTTAAGCACAGCCGGTGGATCGCAATGCTCGGCAACGCGGCTTACGATGCATTGCTGTGGATGAACCGGCATCTTAACGGTCTGCGGAAAATCTTTGGCTACTCCTACTGGTCCCTGGCTGCGTATCTGAAATTGAAAGTTAAAAATGCGGTCAGCTATATCAGCAGCTTCGAAGATGCATTGGCACGGCTCGCTAAGGAACGCGGCGTTGACGGCGTTGTCTGCGGACATATCCATCATGCGGAAATCAAGGAAATCAACACAATACTGTATTGCAACGATGGCGATTGGGTCGAAAGCTGCACCACCTTGCTGGAACATCCCGACGGATCGCTTGAACTGGTTTATTGGGCGGAAAAATTCGAACAGTTTAAAAATATCGAAGGCATGATCACTGCAAAAAAAGCGGCCTGACAGGCCTGCCCATATCAGGAGCTCTCTTTGCAACCCAAGTTTGTTTTAAGTCTCGATGGCGGCGGCAGTCATCTGCTGATCCAGCTCAGCGTACTCGCCAGCCTTGAAAATGAAACCGGCGTTTCGGTCTACGACAGATTCGATATGGTGGCGGGCTCCTCATCGGGCGGCATGGTCGCCTGCCTGATCCTGGGGCGTGCCATGAGCGCCTCCGGCATCGTTCAGATGATTCAGCAGGACAAATTACTGGAAAGCATGATGACCGGACATTGGATGAACCGGCTATTGAACCGGCTGCACATTCGCCCCAAATACTCGGGTGTTTCCAAAAGCCGGGTATTGCACAATGAATTCGGCCATCTGCGGCTGGCATCTCTGGATAAACAGCTGTTTATCCCCTGCTTCAATCTGGATCGCGATCAACTGGAAATTGTGACGAATCACTGCCGGACGAATTTCCGATTAAGCGAAATTGCCGATGCCTGCACTGCTGCACCATCCTATTATCCACCTGTGCAGATGGAAGATGGCGATTGGCGGATCGACGGCGGCGTCGGTATGAACAACCCGGCGCTGGGTGCATACCTGCGTGCCCGGAAAATCTGGCCGGATCATGCCGTCAAGGTGTTGTCCATTGGCTCAGGCTGGCGCAGTTTTGCCTTCGATGGCGCGAAAGCACGCACATACGGCGGCATGCAATGGTCCGCCAAGGGCATCGCCTCAGTGATACTGCGGGAAAAAATGATGGCCAATGCACGTATGACTGAAGCGATTCTGGGCGAGCATGTGCTGTATATCAACGATCATCTGAAAAATTACGGAATGCCCGATCATATGGATTCAGCCCATCATCCGGAATATCAGCACAAATCACTGGAAATCGGCAGGCTGTGGTATGCGCAGAACCGCAGACGCATCATAAAATGGCTGTCCGGCCAACCTGAAAGAGCCGTGAACGCTGCGTAACAGTTGCGCTGGCTAACACAACATCAGCAAGACTTTCGCGCCAGTTTGAGCGCAATTTCCAACGTTGGATTGCCGAATGATCATACGTTCCTTCTTGCTCAGCGTGGGAATGATTATTTTTGTACTGGGCATCATGCTTTTTCTTTTCCCGGGGCCTTTCGGCATACCCACCATGGCCATCGGCCTGTCCATCATGCTGAAAGCTTCCAATACGGTTAAACGCCTGACGCTTCGCCTGGTTCACAAGAACCGTCACAGCAGCCGGATATGGTACAGCATGCGCAGTCTGTATAAGCGCCTGCGCAAGCCATAAAACTGTCATCAAACTTTCAGGAAACCGTCATGTTCCTGTAACAGCGCTTCCCTAAAATCCTCGTGATTTTATTACAACACACTGACTATGAAAGCACTGAAAACCCTGCATGGATATGATTTGTCGCTGTTCAACCGGTTGAATCCTGTACGGCTGAATGAAGATTTCATACGTTTCAATCGTTACATTTTTGGCCGGGCATTTCTGGTCGGTGTTTCACGCAATGTATTAGGCGTACATTTTCCGGCAGACACGTTTGTGAGTATGAGCCTGGGCGTCAGCACGGCATTCATCAGTATGGAGATCGTCTTATCATGAAAATATTCTACGGAATACAGGGAACGGGAAACGGTCACATCACACGCGGGCGGATTATGGCCGGGGAATTACATGCCGCCGAGATTGCAGTCACCTACCAGTTTACCGGCAGAGCCCGGGACCGGTTTTTTGACATGGAAATTTTTAAAGACCACCAATGGCGTGAAGGTCTGACATTCAGCGTTAAAAACGGCAAAATAAATCATTTAAAGACCATATTAAAATCAAGCCCGATCCGGTTGTTAAAGGATATCCGGCAACTGGATCTGAGCGATTATGACCTGGTTATCTGCGATTTTGAACCCGTTACGGCCTGGGCTGCGCGCCAGCAGAAAAAGAAAACGGTTGGCGTCAGCCATCAGTATGCTTTCCAGTATAAGATTCCGCGCGCGGGCGGCGATCCGATTTCCGAAGCCGTGATGAGAAATTTTGCGCCTGTCGATACGGGTATTGGTTTACACTGGCACCATTTCGGGCAACCTATTTTGCCGCCCATTATCGCGACACCGGATATCCCGCAGCATCCGCAGAAAAATAAAATCGTCGTTTATCTGCCCTTTGAAAATCAGCAGCTTCTGATCACGCTGCTGGCGCCATTCAAGGATTATGAATTTGATATTTATTCATTCGTGCCGGACCAGACGCACGCGCATGCGCATATTCATTGCAAGCCGCTATCCTTGCACGGATTTCAGAAGGATTTGCATGATTGTGCCGGAATTATCTGCAATGCCGGTTTCGAATTGTCCAGCGAGGCTTTGTATCTGGGTAAAAAACTGCTGGTTAAACCGGTACATGCCCAGATGGAGCAGGCATCGAATGCGGTCGCACTGGTCGAACTCGGTTATGGCCAGGCAATGAAACAAATGGATCAGACCGTCATTGAGCGATGGCTGCATGAGACTAAAGCCGTTCGCATTACTTATCCCAATACCGCCCGGTATCTGGTTGAGTGGATCAAAAACGGAATGCAGCCGATTGATCAGGCTTGGTGCGATCAGGTTTGGTCTAATGTGCAGATTATTTCTGTCGAATTCACCTGATTGAGTAAAATTGCGCCAAGGAAAATATTACCCACATTGTATGCCAACTTTAACCAGCAATAATCATCACCCCTTCAGCGAAGCGCTGATCACGATACCCTCCCCCCGGAATATTCTGATTTTCTACAATCCCATATCCAGCGCCGGGAATACGGAGAAAACCGCGAAACAACTGGAAGCCGCACTTGTTGTGCATGGAAAGAATGTCCAGGTATACCCTTCCGAAAAGAAAATAAAGGGGTATAAATCAATGAAAGCGGTGATCACTGCCTGCGATCTTGTCGTGATTATCGGTGGCGATGGCACGGTTAGAAAGCTGCTGACCATTATCGATAAAACCGGTATTCCGGTGTATGTGATACCCGGAGGAAACGAATCCCTGTTTGCACGCATGTATAACATGAGCACCAGCAGCGACGATCTGCTGCGGGCGATCACGCATGGCAACTGCTTGCAGCACTATTACGGTTTAATCAGCGGTGCGGATATCCGAGGCAAGAAACCCTTTTTCAATATGGCCTCAATGGGACTTGATTCGCTGACGGTCAAAAATATCGGCAAACGCAAGGGACCGCTGAACGATGCCATTTACGTCTGGCATGGCTTAAAGGCTTTATGTTCACTCCATCATCCGACAGCATCCATCAGCATTGACGGCCAGACCGTCGTGGATCGCGAATCGGGATACATTATCGTAGCGAACAGCGCTGCATATGCAAAAAATCTGCAACTGGTGCCCAGCGCGGATCCCTCGAAGCATGAACTTGTTGCCGGTTTTCTACCTGGTGCAAAACATCAGCATGAACTCATCAAAGCCATGAAAATTTTGCAGCGCAAACCGGCTAATCTGCCTATGCAGTATTTTTCAGGAAAAACGATCGCGTGCACCTTGCATGGAAAAGCTTATCCCCTGCAGGTGGATGGTGATTATTTCCGCAATCGCGATATTGCAGCTGACAGCACCCTGACGTTCAGCATCAGCCCGAATACGATCCGGATTCTGATTCCACCGGAATTCAGCAAGAATCCTGAAGCGTAATGACATTCCAGCCACGCATAATATATTGTTTTGCATCAACGCTCTCTGAGTACGCAATAGTACATTCTTAGAATCTGTTCAAGATCTCAATCAAGGGGGCAGCGTCTGATTGCCGACAATGCATGACATCATTGATACGCAATGCCGGACTGTTTTTCATTTTGTCATAAAAATGCAACGCAATAATGCTAACTTCACGTTGTTTGAAGAATACATTGCGAGAATCATTGCACTCAACCTCGTGAGACAAAAAAGTTTTTTTTCCTGAATCCTGTCAGCGCGGCAATGTATATCCGATAGCGATAAGGTTTGTTATTCATTTAGTGCGTTTTCTCACAGCGCATTCTATACCCGATGACGTATCATAAGGTTTGCTATTGTAGAATTCTTGTTCAATCCGGAAAGATTCAAGTTGAAATGTCGACACAGGCCAATAAAAAAAGTATTGATCGCATATCAGTAGAGAAGTCAATATCGGAAAACCTGCAAAGCGAATTACTTTCTCTGCTGATTGAAATCATTGATCTGAGAAAGCTGACCGCTTATTTTCAGCCCATTATCTGTATCTCCACGGGAAAAATCATCGGTTACGAAGGGTTGATACGGGGGCCGTCGAACAGTCCTCTGCACTCACCCGTCTATATATTTCATGCTGCCCGGCAATTCGGCATGTTAATGGAACTGGAACAGTTATGCCGCCAGACCGTGTTAGAATCTTTTGTGCGGTTAAATCTTGAAGGCAAACTGTTTCTGAATATCAGCCCTGAATGCTTTCTGGATTCAAGTTTCAAAACCGAAGACACCTTATCGTACATTCAGTCTCTCGGCCTGGATCTTCACCGGATTGTCATTGAATTGACTGAAAGCCAACCTATACTCGATTATCGCTGGATGCTTGAAGCCGTACGCTATTATCGTGAACTGGGATTGGAAATTGCGATTGACGATCTGGGCGAAGGATTCTCCAATTTGCGGTTGTGGCTGGAGTTGATGCCCGAGTACGTTAAAATCGATAAACATTTCATACAAAACATCAATCAGGATCCCGTCAAACTGCAATTCGTAAAATCAATCCAGGAAATCGCGGAAAATTCAGATTCTCTGATCATTGCGGAAGGCATTGAAACGCAGCCGGAATTCATGATCGTCAAAGATCTGGGTATCGCCTGTGGCCAGGGCTATTTTATAGCGCGCCCCGAACCGGCGCCGGCAACATCACTATCGATCAATGTCATTAACAGTCTCAGCCAAAAGAGCATTCAGGTCTATCCGAGTGCAGGCGCAATAAACCCCAAAACCCTGCCTGTTTTAAAGCTGCTGAACACGATACCGCCTATTCTATCCAGTGCGGACAATGCTGAAGTTTTTCTGCGTTTCGAAACGGATCCGGCGATGGAAATTTTACCGGTAGTGAATCAACAGGGAATGCCATTGGGATTGATCAATCGCAATCAATTCAATGAATGCTTTGCACGGCCTTTCGGGCGCGAACTGTATCGCAAAAAACCGTGTACGTTACTGATGGAAGCATCACCACTGATTGTTGATAAAAACATCGATTTATGCGAACTGAGCGATGCGATGGTTGCGGCCGGCCCCAAACATTTATCAAATGGTTTTATCGTTACCGATCAAGGTATCTATCTCGGCGTGGGCACCGGGCATGGGCTCATGCGCGAAATTACCCAGATGCAGATCACTGCGGCACGTTACGCCAATCCACTCACTTTTTTACCCGGAAATGTGCCGATCGATCAGCACATTGACCGTTTACTCAAAAATCACATTAAATTTTGCGCCTGCTATTGCGATCTGGATGCGTTTAAATCTTTTAATGATGTTTACGGTTATCGTAAAGGCGATGAGATCATTCAAATTACAGCGCATGTACTGCAACAGGCGTGTGATTCGCAACGTGATTTTGTCGGACACATCGGCGGCGATGATTTTATCATTCTATTTCAGAGTCCTGACTGGGAACAGCGGTGTAATACCGCATTAAAGACGTTTGAGTCCGAAGTAAAAAAATTCTTCAAACCCGAACATTTGGTGCAAAATGGCTATACCTCGATTAACCGTACCGGGCAGCATATCGTCCATCCACTGGTGACCCTTTCTATAGGTGCAGTTCAGATTGAACCGGGAAAATTCAGCTCACACCATGAAATTTCGGCAGCTGCGGCTTCTGCTAAAAAACAAGCCAAACGTACCGCAGGCAATACGCTTTTTATTGAGCGGCGCAGCAGATAGACCGCTTCCGGCGAAGATCAAGCCCATCATCGCACGCCCCGGATAGCTTGGAAAATCTTTGAGCGCAACAACACGGGCGCAGAGTTCTTAAAATCCTGTACACGTACAATTATTCCGCTTGTTCCTGCAGCCGTTTGCCTTCAATTTCCAGAATTTTTCTTTCTTTCTCCAGCTCGGCAATGGCTTTTCTGACGGTCTCCTTATCTACGGTATCCGGATTGGCATCCAGCAACTGGTGCAGATCATTTTTCTTCTGATCCCAATCGTTCTTTCTTTGTTTCCAGCTTTCAATTTCTCCAAACAATTCACCGCCCTGCTCTTTAAGCTTACCCACGAGATGACTGACGTTTTCGAGCGCTTCGTCATACTTGCCCCCCTGATATTTTTGATACTCGGATTTCAAAAACCCTGCGCTCGCGCCAACAGCTTCGGCCCCTTTGCTGAAAATTTCCTGCGCCTGCTCTTTTTCTTCCGCAGTACCAAAAAAATAGTTGTAGCTCAATAATGTAATGACTAAAAAAAATGCAGTTGAGATAATGAATCGAAGCATGGTAAATAACGTTGTAGTCGATGTTTCTGTAATTGTATCAGTAACAGTGTTATTGCACGCAATGCAAAAATTACCGGATAGCTGGCAGGCATGATCTGGCACGGCATCACCCGGATGATTCTTCCCAATCATCGCAGGCATGGCGGAGTGGATCTTTTAACCCTCAAGGGTCTCACACCCTACGAATATATCTGCGAAATGTGGACTCAGGTTAAAAAGATTACTATCTGTCATAGCGGTGTACTTGATTAATGTGTGGGCACATAATCTTACGCAAAAAGGCTGGCGCTCACCCCTATTTTTCTTATCCCGAACTCAGGTTTGATACGGTTTTGTGGCAGTGCATAACTGGGAATCTGGCCGAACTAGAGTCACCAAGTACCTGAAAAAATTGAAAGAATACACATCCTACGAATACATCTGCAAAATAAGTTTTATGAAAAGATAGAAAGTTTATTTTCCTTCCATCCGTCAGTATAATCCTGTCCTTACTAAATTACTCAATCCGATCACTTTTTGGTAAAGCTGTCATGCTTCTGTGGTTTGTTATATTCTACCTGATGATCTCCGTAGGCATTGGCCTCTACGCGGCTACGCGCGTGCATAATGCCAGGGATTTCGCTGTCGCGGGCCGCTCGCTGCCGCTGCCTGTGGTAACTGCCACGGTATTCGCCACTTGGTTTGGCGCCGAAGCGGTATTCGGCGTACCGGCAACCTTCGTAAAAGATGGTTTGACCGGCGTAGCGGCGGATCCGTTTGGTGCTTCTATGTGCCTGGTTATCGCTGGTATCCTTTTTTCACGCTATCTTTACCAGCTCAATATTCTTACGCTCGGCGACTTTTATCGCATGCGATACAACCGCGCAGTCGAAGTGCTTACTTCAATTTGTATCGTTGCAGCCTATCTGGGTTGGGTTGCAGCACAAATCAAAGCATTGGGGTTGATCTTTTATGTCGTTACCGATGGTGCAGTTAGTCAGGAAACCGGCATGATACTGGGGACTGTAATCGTCCTCACCTATACGACTTTTGGCGGCATGTTCTCTGTCGCGATTCTTGATTTTGTACAGATGTTCGTTTCGATAAGTGGATTGTTATTCATTGCTTGGGTTATCAGCGGCAAAGTCAGCGGTGGTGCCACAGCAGTTATTGATCATGCCAGTTTGGCAGGTAAGCTCAAACTTTTCCCGGAGATGGATCCATGGAAATGGATTGCCTTCCTGGGCGCATGGATGACGATGATGCTCGGCTCCATTCCGCAGCAGGATGTATTCCAGCGCGTTACCTCGGCAAAAAGTGCAAATGTCGCCCTATGGGGCTCCATTCTTGGCGGGTTAATCTATTTCAGCTTCACCTTTGTGCCAATGTTTATTGCTTATTCTGCAACGCTTATCGACCCTGTATTGTTCTCGAAGCTATTGGTGGAAGATTCCCAGTTGCTTCTACCCACACTGGTATTGCAGCATACACCGCTAGTTGCCCAGGTATTATTCTTCGGTGCTGTAATATCGGCAATCATGAGCTGTTCCTCGGCGACATTGCTCGCTCCGTCCGTTACTTTTGCTGAAAATGTGATTCGTGGTTTCTACCCGAAAATGGGCGATCACCAGTTTCTTTGGGTGATGCGCGCAACCTTGGTCAGTTTCGGCGGTATCGTACTCATTTTTGCGCTGAATTCCAATTCCACTATTTTCGAAATGGTTGAGAGCGCCTATAAAGTTACACTCGCCGGTGCTTTCGTTCCCCTGCTCTGCGGCATATTCTGGAAACGTGCCACGACCCAGGGCGCGCTGGCCGCAATTTTCGGTGGCTTGATCTCCTGGCTCATGATCGAGATCCTGATCGGTGAAAAAAGCCTGATACCACCGCAACTGATCGGGCTAGGCGTTTCGGCATTGGGTATGCTCATCGGTTCATTGCTGCCGCAATGGGTCGGCCATAAAACACCTGGCCGTACCCTGCATGAATTGCAACATCGTGCTTTGACATTGCCAACGACGCATCACTCCCCCAGAAAATAAACAATGAATTCACGACCGTTAAATCACGATGGTACACGATGGTTCTTTCGCACCCAGTACAGTCAGATAAGTCGTGCTCAAGATTAAAAATTGCGAACACTGTATCAATCAAAACACTCCGGAACAACGCATAAAAAATGCTGCCCGAACCTTTGCAAGAACATATAATAGCTTCTTTATTCTCACGGCTGTAATTGCAATGATATGAGCTATTATCAACATCATGTATTTTTTTGCACTAACCAGCGTGAAGGCAATGCCGTCTGCTGCAATAATATGGGCGCGCAGGAAGTGCGTGATTATGCCAAAAGCCGAATCAAAGATCTCAAACTTAACGGCAAAAACAAGGTTCGTATTAACAATGCCGGTTGTCTGGACCGGTGCGACGAAGGCCCGGTGATCGTTATTTATCCCGAAGAAGTCTGGTATACCTATGTTGACAAGGATGATGTCGATGAAATCATCAATGAACACCTTGTCAATGGCCGTATTGTGGAACGATTGAGAATCTAGCACCTGTCCGGTCTGTTTTATTATGCGGAAATTTTTTATTGGCGGACCTGCTGGAAGCATTGAAACCGTGCTTGCCGAACCGGAAACACATCCCAGGGGGATTGCCGTTGTTGCCCACCCTCATCCGCTGCATGGCGGCACAATGGATAATAAAGTGGTATATGCACTGTTTAACAGCGTGCTGGAACTGGGGTATATCGCGGTCAAATTCAACTTTCGCGGCGTCGGTAAAAGCGAAGGCGTTTTTGATAACGGCATCGGCGAAATCGAGGATGTGATTGCTGTCACACAATCAATACAAAGCCAGTTTACGGATCATACCGGTGATCTGCCGCTATTGTTCGCGGGATTTTCGTTTGGCGGCGGCATACAGATACGGGCTGCGGAGCGCTTAAATCCCAGGTCGCTTATACTCGTTTCTCCTTCACTCAGACACATCGGTGCCCCCAGGATCCCCGCAAGTGTCGAGAATACGCTCATTATTCAAGGTGATAAAGACGATATTGTGCCGCTCAATACCCTACTCGACTGGGCTGCACCGCAATCCCTGCCGATTGTCATCATTCCAGGTGCGGAACATTTTTTTCATGGCAAACTGAATCTGCTTAAGCGGGTGATTCTGGATTACTGTTAGAACACATTTGTAAATTCATTACATGATGTATTAGCACTGGTGGTTAGATGTTTAGTCCCGCGGATGCTGGTGTAATATACACCCAGCTACGGAAGGAGGATTTATGGGACAAATACTACACGGAAGCGCCCGCACGACAGCGGCGGTGCGTCGAGCGATACAACATAGTCAAGAGAGCCTGAATGTTCTGGCCAAGAGGTATGGGATTAACCCGAAGACGGTTGCAAAGTGGAAAAAGCGCGGGTTTGTCCATGACGCGCCGATGGGTCCCAAAGAGGTTCGCTCAACGGTCTTAAGCCTGGAAGAGGAAGCAGCAATTGTCGCCTTCCGCAGGCACACGCTTTTGTCGCTGGATGACTGCCTGTATGCCTTGCAACCGAGTATCCCGCATCTGACCCGCTCGAGCCTGCATCGTTGTTTTCAGCGTCATGATATCAGCCGTCTGCCAGGAGTTGAGGGCAACAAGCCGAAGAAGAAATTCAAGACCTATCCGATTGGCTACTTCCATATCGATATTGCCGAAGTACGAACAAAAGAAGGGAAGCTCTATCTTTTTGTCGCAATTGACCGGACATCGAAGTTCGCTTTTGTTCAGCTTATGGAGAAGGCCAACCGCAACACGGCAACCGCTTTCCTGAAGGCTTTGATTGAAGCTGTTCCCTACAGTATCCACACGATCCTGACCGATAACGGCATTCAGTTCACTTTCCCGCCGCGATATAGTGACGGGCCGACCGCCCGGTATATGACCCATATGTTCGATATGTGCTGCCAGGCCAATGACATCGAACATCGCCTCACCAAACCCAATCATCCATGGACGAACGGACAGGTCGAGCGCATGAACAGAACAATCAAGGATGCCACTGTGAAACGGTATTATTATGACTCGCATGAACAGTTGAAGGCTCATCTTCATACCTTCCTGATGGCCTATAACTTCGCCAGACGGCTGAAAACCCTCAAGGGACTCACGCCATACGAATACATCTGCAAAATCTGGACAAATGAACCAGAACGATTTATCGTTGACCCTTCCCAGTATACCGTGGGACTAAACAGGTAGCCCGCTCTGACAATGGCATAGGCGATAGCTACTGTCTCAAAGAACTCAATAGAAATATGTTGATTCATCCGGCGTTATCGTAAATTTTGCCGGCTTTCCAGACAAGTGATTACGGAAATAATCGGTATAAATTGAATCCATCCAATCCCTGGATCAATTGCTTCAATCCAGTCCATAGGCACATTAAGCAGCATACACAGCGGTTACTTGAATACGTGGCAGTCAGTAGAGTAACCTTTCATCATTTTCGCCAGTGACTGAAAATTCACCAACCGGTTTTTGATTTATGGAAATGGATATCGGACAACAATCGATTCTCATCGATTCGCTCATGCGCCCGGATGTATTCGATCATCCCACCGGCACAATTACATGTATCGAAACACATATTTCCTGGGTTATTCTGGCCGGTGATTATGCCTATAAAATCAAAAAAGCCTGCAATCTCGGTTTTCTTGATTTTTCCACATTAAAAAAACGGCGGCATTTCTGCAATGAGGAGGTGCGTCTTAATCGCCGTCTGGCCGCACCGCTCTATATCGGTGTCATTCCTATCACGGGCGAACCGGAGCAGCCTGTTTTACAGGGTACCGGAACAATTATCGAATACGCGATCAAGATGATTCAGTTTCCGCAACAAGCACAACTCGATCACATGCTGACTCACGGCAAACTGGAAAACCGGCATATCGATGCGTATGCGCAAATGGTCGCCGGGTTTCATTGCGCTGCCGAGCCGGCTTCAGAAGAAACCGCTTTCGGCAATCCGGTGCATGTTTATCAGGCCGTTGCACAGGTTTTTAGTCAGCTCCGGCGGCAGCCGGAAGCAACCCGATATACTGCGCTGATTAACGATCTGGAGGGTTGGTGCGCATCCGCGTTCAAAACGCTGACGCCGTTATTTGAACAGCGCAAACGCGGCGGCTTCATTCGGGAATGTCATGGCGATATGCATTTACGCAATCTTGTCTGGTTCAACGAACATCCGCTGGCTTTCGATTGTCTGGAATTTGATCCTGATCTGCGCTGGATCGATATATTGTCGGAAGTCGCTTTTCTGGTCATGGATCTGGATCACCGCGAGCAGCAAAAGCTGGCATACCGGTTTCTGAATGCCTACCTGGAACATACCGGCGATTACGCGGGCATGCCCGTTCTGCGTTTTTATCGGGTATACCGGGCGCTGGTACGCGCAATGGTGGATGCCATCAGGGCCGCGCAGCCCGGCATTTCACCCGTCGAACGCAAAGAAGCTGCACAAGCGTTTTGCAGCTATCTGAAACTTGCACAGTCCTATTGCCGGCCAGCCACGCCCCTGTTGATGATCACACATGGCTTGTCGGGTTCTGGCAAAAGCACGCTGTCGCAATTGCTGCTGGAGCAGATCGGCGCGCTGCGCATACGCTCCGATGTCGAACGTAAAAGAATATTCGGCCTGCTCGGCGGATTGAACACAGCGCTCAATGCACATGCCGATGCGCACAATCCGGATGGTGCGCAACAACTCTATTCCCGGACTGCAAATACCCGAACCTATGCGACACTGAAACGTCTTGCAGAGAAAGTGCTCGAAGGCCGTTTTCCGGTCATTATTGATGCTGTTTTTCTGCGCCATGAAGAACGCGCGGAATTCAGGGATCTGGCCCGTAAAAAGCAGATACCATTTATTATTCTGGTATTCACCGCATCTGCCGATACGCTGCGGAAACGCATTCAGGAACGAAAAAATGATATTTCCGACGCCGATCTTGCTGTTCTTGAAATGCAGCTGGATGCATTAAAACCATTGCAGGATGCTGAATTATCTCACCGCATAATCATTGATACCGAACAGCCATTCGATGCCGCACAACTGGCGTCTGATATTGAACGAATCAGCGCACGCTTTACAGCGGACTGATTCAGGACATAATCGCGCGTGGTAGCACCCGCTTTCCCATCTCAAGGATTAACGCAGGAAAATCACCGGAATATCGGCCTGTGCAATCAAGGCCTGTTTCTGATCATCGGTCAGAAAATCCGAGCCACTTTCCAGCAGCAGCATACGTCCATGAAACTGCCGGATGATTTGTAAAACCTGTGCGACGGTATTATCGGATAACCGCACCAGACTGACCTGAAGCCGTTGAGTGTCCAAATGCTCCTGAATCGTTTTACTCAGCTGCTGATACTTCAGATCATCCGATGCCGGCAGGATAACAATCAATTGATTATGATCTTCATGCGCAAGATCGATGGCCAGCGACAGTGCATGCAGGCTGGCCTCGCTGCCCGTGAAGCTGGTTACCACCGGCCGCTCGATGCTGCTGCCATAATGCAGTACCGCCAGGTTGCACCGGGCTGATGCTATAACCGACCGGATTATGCCGCCGACTTTCTGGCTTTCCCCCGGTAACAGGGTATTTTTCCCGATGATCAGTAAATCCGTCTGACCGGATACCTCACACAGCATCCGGGCAACATTGCCACGCAGCACATCGAATACAATTTCGATCTGGTTTTGCTGCGCGATGGATGCCACCAGTTTGCGCAGCCGCGTTGTCTGGAATTGAATCGACCGTTCCATTCCGGCAGCATCTATCGCGCGTCCGGATAACGCGCCATAAACGACTTCACGCACAAATGGCAATGCGGCGGCACTGATCAAATCGGCATCCTCGATGAACACCGCAGTGAGCCGCGAATGAAAACGCGAAGCCAACGTGATACCCGCCCGCAGGACATTCTGGTTAGCGGTACTGGAATCGAGCGCGACCAGAATGCGGTTAATCTCCGTTTTTTTCATTGCCGTTTGCCGTTTCTTTAATGGTTTTCGTCAGATTCTGGCGGATTTTTTCCAATTCCCTCAGACGTGCTTCCACTTTTGCGTTAATCCGTTCAGCGGTTTCGCCGGTGAGCACTTCCATGGCTTCATCGCAATTGTGATAGGCATAGACGGCAAACTGCCCATTGGTGCACGCTTCAATCACATCGGCCCGCAGCATCAGGTGCCTGATATTGCGGACAGGTATCAGAACCCCCTGTTTTCCGGTCAATCCGCGAAACCTGCAGATATCGAAGAAGCCTTCAATTTTTTCATTAACGCCGCCGATCGCCTGCGCTTCTCCGCGCTGATTGACTGAGCCGGTCATCGCCATGTTCTGCCGGATGGGCAAACCCGATAACGCAGAAAGCAGACTGCACAGTTCGGCCATGGATGCGCTGTCACCTTCAATACGGCCATAGGATTGTTCAAAAACCAGACTGGCTGAAAGCGACAAGGGATAATCTTTCGCGTACCGTTCCGCCAGGAAGGAAGAAAGTATAAAAACGCCTTTCGAATGAATCGCGCCACCGAGTTTGGTCTCGCGTTCAATGTCAATCACTTTTCCGTTGCCCAGTCGCGCGGTTGCGGTGATCCGTGAAGGCACGGCAAAGCTCACATCACCGAGTTGCATGACGGCAAGCCCGTTGATCTGACCGATTCTGGCACCATCGGTATCGATCATCAATGTACCGCGATGTATCGCTTCCTGCAGTTGTTCACGTATGCGGTCGCCACGGTATATCTGCGCATCGATGGCGCGCTGCACATTGCCGCTGTGAACAACGGCCTGATCCGCAGCACCGGCGTAGTGGTCGGCCTCGCGCAGCAGATCGGCGATGTCCATGACATTAATCGAAAGCTTTTCAGCGTCTCCGGCAAGTCTTGCGCCATGCTCAATGATACGCGCAACCGCGGAACGGTCGAAAGGCCGCAGTTTGTCACGACGCAGTAATCCCGCGATCATGCGGGCATACATCTGCTGATTCTCGTCCGTGCGGTGTAGCCGGTCATCAAAGTCGGCTGCGATCTTGAAAAGCTGCCTGAATTCGGGATCATGGGCATGCAGCAGGTAGTACAGCATGCGCTCGCCAATCAGAACCACCTTGATATTCAGCGGAATGGGTTCAGGCTCCAGCGAAACTGTGCTGACCAAACTGTAGATCTGGCCCAGCGACTGAATCTTGATTTGCCGGGAAAACAGCGCGCGCTTCAATCCTTCCCACGCATACGGCTGCATCAGCAGCTTCATCGCGTCGATGATCAGGTAGCCGCCATTGGCCTGATGCATTGCGCCGGATTTGATCAACGTGAAATCCGTCTGCAGTGCGCCCATGTGCACGGTATATTCGACAGCACCTATCAGGTTCGCATAATTAGGCAGATCGAGAAACACGACCGGCACGCCGCCATCATGCTGCGTGTGATCCACGAGAATATTGACGTCATAGCGGCGGAAAGCCGGCATTTTCATCAACGGCACATGCATATGGTCCGCCGTGTCTTCCTCGAGGCGGAAATTCTGCAAATTATTGATAACATCCTGCTGCACCGCTTCCAGATAAGCCAGAATGACTTTATGGTGCTGATATTTGATTTTCAATTCATCGATCAGATGTCCGGAAGCAAACATGACAATTTGTCGGTTCAATTCCTTGACCTTGTTACGGGCTTCGCGCTGCCACTGCGGCTGTATGCGCAGAATGGCCGTCAGCTTTTCTTCGAGCGCATTAACGGTATCCTCGATCTGCTGCTGTTCTTCTTTGGGCAGCGCATCGAACGCCTTCGGCTTGATCACCTCGTTGTCTCTCACGGGCGCAAAAGCAAAACCGTGCGGCGTGCGCAGCAGCCGCATATTGCTCGCTTCCGCTTCGTCGTTGAGTGTACTGAAAGCGGATGCTATCGTTTTCTTGAGATCATCATCAATCTCCTGCAAACGCAAATGATATTCATCTGTTTCAAATGCACTCGGGATAGCGCTGCACAGGTCTTCCACCAGCTGATGCATGTCATTGCGGAAAATCGTGGCATGCTCGCGCGTCAGACTGATCGCGATCGGCTCGGACGGTTTATCAAAATTATTGACATAAACCCAGTCTGGCGGCATCTCACGCGTGTGTGACTGTTTTTCGAGGTATTCCCGCACTACGGTATGCTTACCCAGTCCGGTCGGCCCAAGCACAAACAGATTGTATCCGTCATGCTGAATATTCACGCCCAGATGTAGTGCCTGTATCGCGCGATCCTGACCGATCACTGCCCTGAGGTCATCGAGTGCTTCGGTCGTGTCGAAATCGAATTGATCCAGATTACAGGCCGTGTAAAGCTGGTGAGGGGCAAGTGGTTTGATCATCCGCAATTTCCAGTATTAGGGTACTTTGAAAAAACCGTGGCCGACAGCCAGATGGCAAGACACATGGAGTGCAGAGTACACAACAGGTTTATTCACAATAATAGGCTTCTCCGACGAAAATAATCTGCTTGTTGGCGCCCGGCACTTCAAAGCGGGCGGTATTGCTGCGCAGCACATGAATCGTATTTGCGCCCATGCTGACTGCTTCGTTCTGCAGATGAGTTCTGGCGATAATGAGGCGCTGAGGATAAGTCTTATCATTATCGCTTTCCTGCGAAGCACCCGTTACGCGGCCAAGCTTCTCACACCCGGTAAAATCCTGTGTTTCCCCGATTAACAGCACCATCGGTTTGGCCGGCCGGATATCAGCCGTATCGGTCATAGTACCGGCCAATACCGGATAACTGGCCATGACCATAGCCAACACTACAATTTTAAATAATAATCGACATGCAGATGCTACAGACATAAGTTACTCCATACAGTATAGATTTTAAGATTGCCTCGGTTGCGGAGGACACGCATATCGGCATGATTTTAGCATTGGATTGCGGCAATTCCCTGAAATACGGAAAGGGTTGGCTCTATCGGTTGAAGGTTGTTGAAAAACCGCGGAATCCGAGGTTTCACAAACATATCATTTTCCGATAATTCCCGGAATTTTATTCTGTTATGCCCCGTCAGCGCAAAATATTAAGGAGTATCAGAATACTGGCAAAAAAAATCGTATAGCGCGAAAATTTCCGCGCGTCGTTCGCATGATCCGCCTTGGATGGAAACTTCATCTGTTCATCCCCATCACCATATTTTTTCCTGATATAGGCATATACCTGATCATGGTATGCATGCATATAACGATGATAAATCATGTACAGAAATGAAATTATCAAACCAGTCCATCCGAAAAGCTCAATCATTATACGTACTCCCTATCAATTCACACTCCGAAAACCGGTTGATCAGCAGTTCGTAATCGAACTGCTGATGAAACAACTGAAGCCTGCACGGCACGTCACTTTGAATATGGAGTGTCAAATAATGTGTAGCGAACTGTAAGTACAGGCCACACCACCGGATAAAATGCGCGTTATCCTAAAAAATAACCACTTCAGTGCTATCATAACTGCGGATTATTACTTTGATAACCACGCAGAAAAATAATTAATAGTCAAAGTGTAACTATTACTTCGTAGATACACACGATACACATCCTATAAAAGCGAGGGCTATCCATGAAAATATTAATTACCGGAGGAACCGGGTTTATTGGCCAATCGTTAAGTCCGGCATTACTGGCTGATGGGCATTCCGTCACCATTCTCAGCCGCTATCCGAACAAGGTCGAATCGGTATTCGGAAGAAAAATACGGCAAATCAATGCGATGGCACACCTGACCGATTACGACCATTTTGATGCCATATTCAATTTTGCTGGCGCTCCGATTTTTGCCAATAGATGGAGCGATGACCGCAAAGCCGTACTGATGAACAGCCGTATAAACACCACACAGAAGATCATAGAATTTATTGAGCGCGCAAAGACAAAACCTTCCGTTTTGCTCAGTGGTTCAGCCATTGGCATTTATGGCGATCAGGGTGACACGCTGCTGGACGAATCCGCATCCATACCTGCATCGGCTCAGGATGGCTTTGGCCATCAACTCTGCGCAATCTGGGAAAAAACCGCAGAAAAGGCAACAGCATCCGGTGTGCGTGTCTGCCTGCTGCGTACCGGTCTGGTACTTGGCAAAAACGGAGGTTTCCTGCAACCAATGATATTGCCGTTTAAGCTGGGACTCGGCTGTAAACTGGGTACTGGCGATCAGTGGATGTCATGGATTCATATGGACGATTATGTCGCCATATGCAAAGTACTGCTTGGCAATAGTACGCTTTCCGGCGTATTCAACCTGACAGCCCCCAATCCCGTAACCAACAGTCGATTCACACAAACTCTCGCCAGACTATTGAAAAGAAGAGCTTTCCTCACGATGCCCACCTGGACGCTTAAACTGCTGCTCGGAGAAATGTCGCAATTGCTGACAGGTAGTCAACGTGTCATACCGAAACTGCTATTGGATTCGGGTTTCCAATTTGGCTATACCGAACTGGAAGCAGCACTGGAAGATGTTTTATACCGTTAAGACGTCGATGTTTCCGCCGATACTTTGATTGCCAGCGTTATGCTATACCCTCCAGATTTTTAATCGGAATTATTTTTCTAAAGCCATCGGAATTCTGTTTATCCTATGAGGTTTCCAGCTTTTTCCATTAGAATGACGTAAGCCATAAAACACGGAGATTCTATATGCAATCACCCTCTGACACACAAAATGTTCCGGATATGAAATTGCTTGGCATCACCCAGTATCAGCAAAGACAGGAATTACACTGTGAGCTCAATGCCGTCGCACATGAATTGCAGGTTATTCCTGCCCAGATTTCTCACATCGTTTTGCTCTCCGACCGGCAATGGGTAGATCAGGAACGTCAACTGATCGGTGAATTATGCGATCAATATAATGTTGCGCCCCCCAGAAATCATGACAATGAGTTCAGTGCCAGTCTGGGCGATCTGCTGTTTCTCTGGGAACGGCATACGGAATATTCAACCTATGCCGTATATCTGTCCGGTCCATTTGAAGCGCCGTTTGAACACCCGCCCGTCAGACATCTGCCGCATAAATGGCTGGCCAACCTGCCCGGCGAAATCCTTGTCGCAACGCATATTGCGCTGGATGACCGCATGCGCCCCAAACGGAGTCTGAGCGAACTGGCACAATTGTTTTCATCAAACACGGTCATCGGTTCCAAAGTTGCCGGTGGCAGCGCAACAGTCTGGAGTGATAATCAGATTCACGACGATGGGTTTGGCCGTATTCTGATTCACGATGAAAATCTGCGCAGCAGACAGGTTGGCAGGCTGGTGCAACGCCTGCTCGAAATCGAAACATACCGTATGCTGGCCATGCTCCCATTACCCATAACCCGGCAGATGATCCCGCAACTGGCGCGTGCCGATCAGCGTCTGGCGCAAATCATTACCCGAAATACGGAACTTACCAGCATTGAGGATGAACAGCGGTTGCTTGACGAACTTACCCGGCTGGCTGCTGAAATTGAAGGCCTTTCTGCAAAAACAAGCCACCGGTTTAATGCTTCCCGCGCTTATTACGATATTGTCAAATTGCGCATTACTGAATTACGTGAAGAACGCATTGAAGGTTTGCAAATGCTGCAGGAATTCATGATTCAACGTTTGTCATCGGCGATGGGAACGTGTGAACTGGTGCATTCCAAAGTCGAAAATCTGTCGCTGCATGTCGCACGCGCATCCGAATTGCTCAGAACACGCGTCGACATTTCCATGGAAGCGCAGATCCGCGATCTGCTCAAGTCCATGGATAACCGTGCCCATGTGCAATTGCGCTTACAAGAAACGGTGGAAGGATTGTCTGTTGTCGTACTGAGCTATTATCTGGTCGGTTTGATCGGCTATGGCCTGAAGGCGCTCAAGGCCGCGGGACAGGACATCAATGTCGAACTCATGACCGGTATCGCCATACCGGTCGTCGTCATCGTTGTCTTTCTGGCGGTCAGAGGCATTCGCAGTATGGTGAATAAACAGCATAAATAGCAGTAGGCCTTAGCAGGCGGCTATGCGGATACAGTCTTTTACTGTTCTACTCTTTTAAGAACCTGTTCAAGATCTCGATCAAGGAGTTCAGTGCAAGGCGAAATTGAATGACGCAAGCAAAGCGCAGCGAACAGTCGTAAGGCTGGCCCGTAGGGCGACGAGTGCCTGCGCCAAGTAAAAAGCGGAGCATACTTGCGGTATGTGAGCATTTTGAGTTCAATTTTAACGCCGCAATGCGCCCTTCAGTGAGATCTTGAACAGGTTCTAACACTCAGTAATGCTGACAGCCAGACCACCCAGCGAAGTCTCCTTAAATTTGACCGACATTTCCAGACCTGTCTGCTTCATTGCAGCAATGCAATTGTCGAGCGACATAAAATGCTGCCCGTCGCCACGAATCGCTAACGATGCCGCAGTACAAGCCTTGATCGCGCCAAAACCGTTACGTTCAATACACGGCACCTGAACCAGACTGCCGACAGGGTCGCAGGTCATGCCCAGATGATGTTCCAGGGCGATTTCAGCGGCATTCTCAATCTGTGCCGTGGTGCCGCCCTTTATCGCGCACAACCCCGCCGCAGCCATTGCTGATGCTGAACCTACCTCGCCCTGACAGCCGACCTCAGCACCGGAAATAGAACTGTTATGTTTAATCAAACCTCCGATGGCTGCAGCTACCAGAAGAAAGTCACGTACCTGCTCCTGTGTCGCGCCTTCATGCCGCACGGCATAATAAATGACCGCCGGAATCACACCGGCCGCACCATTGGTTGGCGCGGTAACCACCATATGTCCGGCCGCATTCTCTTCGTTAACCGCCATGGCATAGGCACATAACCAGTCATTCATAGTTACCTGCTGGGGATTCTCACTCAATTGGCGATAGAGTGCTTTAGCACGGCGTCTTACTTTAAGACCACCCGGTAAAATACCTTCCGCCGCCAAACCATTCTGAATACAGGTATGCATGGCATTCCAGATAGCATCCAGACCGGTATTCAATTTCTCTTCGCTGATGCGTTCCTGTTCGTTACTACGCTTCATTGCGGCAATCGATAAACCGCTTTGCGCTGACATTCGCATCATCTGGTTCGCGTTTTCAAACGGATATCCGCAGGAATATGCTGATTCCACTTTTATCGGCGCTACCAGTTGGTTAATATCGGCCAATGTCGTAATAAAGCCGCCACCGATAGAAAAATAGGTTTCGGTTAGAATTGTCTTGCCTATGGCATTCATGAGCTGAAATATCATACCGTTCGGATGCTCAGGCAAAGGCTCGCCCTTATCGAAAATAATATCATCAGGTGAAAACAGAACTTGCGTGGCGGCATTGAGTTCAATAGCGGTGCGCTGTGAAAGTTCACCGACCAGCTTGTTGACATCTTCTTTAGCAAGCTCCTGTGGCGTGAAATTATTCAAGCCGAGAATTACAGCACGGTCAGTTGCATGCCCCTTTCCGGTAAATGCCAGTGAACCTTTTAAGGTGCACCGCATGTGATACGGTTGATTGTCCTGATGCTCGGCAGTATATACCTCACAGCGGTTACGGAAATCTTTCGCTGCAACCATCGGTCCCATCGTATGCGAACTGGAAGGGCCAACGCCAATTTTAAAAAGGTCTAAAACGCTGATAAACATGAAAATATAGAATCCAATCAGATTATTTAATCGGATAGATGCGCAATCTATCCCGGCTTACCGGCAAGCTGCACAAATGGATAAGTATCCTATATGTCCCCGACAGACACAACAGCTTTATTCACATACGATCTGTATCGACAATGAACGACTACACTCTCATGAATCAACCGGTGCCATTTATGCGAATACACAATAACACAAACGTCATTTTTGTCCGAAATGATACGTCCCGCGTATTAAACGAAGTAGACTGTATTAATAGTACCGATAGTACTCCGGTGGTGATACTCAAAGTCTGATTGATGAATACAGCGATTCATATTATCGCCTGTAATCAAACATTACATGGGTGCAATTTTGGCAGCAATACAACAATTCAGACGACTGGAAGAATGTGACATCAGTTAGTTCTGTCTATCGAAACTGACGACAAAAGCATTGGAAGCACTGATCTTTCTGGCTTCACTCAATATATTTTAAACGCATTATTTCCCTGCGATCACGTTTGGTTGGTCGACCTTTGGTATAAAACTGGGGTTGCACCTTGAGTCGCTCGGCGATCATTTCGCGTTGCTGACGACTTTCTTCCGTTTCACTATAAAGCTGCTGGGCAATGGTGGCTGATCCTCTTTTATTGCTCAACGCCAATACCTTGATCTCATAGTGATAGTTTCCTATACGCAAATTCAGCATGTCACCTATCGCTAATATTTTAGCGGGTCTGACGCGAACTCCGTTTAAATGAACCCTGCCGCATTCAATCGCTTCAGCAGCTAAAGAACGTGTCTTAAAAAACCGGGCTGCAAACAGCCACTTGTCGATACGAAATTTTTCCTCGCTATCGGTTTTATTCATAGCATAATTATTCGATCAATTGTGTTTCGATAACAATTTTATTTTCCAATGTTTTATGCACTGGGCATAGGTTTGCTATTTCAAGCAGACGTTTTCGTTGCGCTTCATTCAATTGACCAACTAATCTGATATTTCTATCAATTTTATCAATGAGTGCATTTTGTTTATCACATGCAGCACAATCCTCTAGATGAATACGGCTATGGTGCAGCTCCACCTCAATATCTTCCAAATCAAGCTTTTTGTGATTTGCATACATGCGCAAGGTCATGGAAGTACAGCTACCCAATGCGGCCAATAACAATTCATACGGATTTGCACCCAAGTCAGCACCACCTAATTCCAAAGGTTCATCACTGATAAACCGATGCCGTTGGGTAAATATCTCGCGCGTGAATTTTTTATCACGTTCTCTGACAATTACTGTGCCGGATTGCACAATCGGTGCGGGACTATCAGATTGAATATTAGTCGATTTCTCTGATCTTACAGATTCTGTCAAATACCGGCTTACCCAGGCAGATACAACAGCAGCAATATAATCCGCATCGCTTTTATCTGATAAAAGATGATCTGCCTGATCAAGCGAGATGAAGCTCTTTGGGTGTCTGGCAGCAGTATAGATACGTGCCGCTTCGTCAATGGATACAACTTGATCCACTGGTGAATGGAAAATTAATAAAGCTTTTTCTAACTGCTTTATATGATTCAAGGAATTATAACGATTCAAGTCATCAACAAACTGTTTGCGTATGGTAAAACTGCGCCCACCCAATGATACTTTGGCCGACTGATTGTTAAGAATTTCATTATGCGTATCAACAAACAAATGTTTTACATGCTCCGCCGTCGCGGGTGCGTTAATCGTTACTACTGCGCTCACTGATTCGATATGCTGTGCAACAGCAAGAACGGCCGAACCACCCAAACTGTGACCGATTAACAGCTGTGGTGCAGCATATTGCTGCTGCAAAAACTCGGCGGCAGCAAGCAAGTCGTCCAGATTGGAAGAGAAATTCGTATTTGAAAAATCCCCGGCACTGTTACCCAGCCCTGTAAAATCAAAACGTAAAACAGCTATTCCGTTTTCAGCCAATGTTCGGGAAATATATGTAGCTGCTATACCATCTTTAGAACAGGTAAAACAATGCGCAAAAATTGCGTAGCATGTAGTGCGCCCCTCCGGTAATTCAAGCAACCCGGATAACGATTCATTCTGTTTGCTTTGAAAAAGTGCTTGTATGCGTGGCATTTAAAAGTTTGTCATTTGCGTTTAATTTATAATCCACGGTACAGTCTAAAAAATTACTTGTAAAAGTACAAATAAAAAACACGGCTGAGAAAGCCGTGTTTAGAAAGAAAGACAATTTTTCAACAAACGTAGACAACTGTCCTTGCGTTTATCAAAAAATTAATTACTCTATATAATCATTACTCTCAAATATTATGCAGGCGTGCTTTCTTGTTCTGGTTTTTTGCGGCTACGGAGGAAAAAGAACACAGCAGCTGCTACAAGTACAACATACGGCAATATATCGGTTAGAAAACGCACAGGACGACCTTCGCCGACCGAGAATGGAAATACTGAAACCCATTCTTTCCCTTCACCAGATACAGTCACAATTCCAGCAAATTTACCTTTCTCAGGAAAAGTATGATCAATCATGATTGATGCACTTGGATATACTTGCGCAGGTAAATGATAGACTGTCATTGATTCCAGATCATCAGTATTGAATTTTTTCAAATCATCTGGTACAAGAATTCTACTACCGCTGACAATGCGAACTTCTGTTTCCATCGGACGCAGCTCATCGTTGATGTAATCAAGTGCAACAACAGTTTTTCCGATTTCGGGGATATCCTCGCAAAACTCTTCTTCCTGAGTTAATGGCTGATAACCGGTAAAATGAACTGTATAAGGTCCAACCGTCAAAATGCATAAGTCATCAGCCAATGCCAATCCACCATGAGCCTGAACTTGTCCTGTAAAAACCAATCCGGATGCCACTACAACTGATATAAAAAATTGTTTTATCATTTTGATAGACATTAATATGTTCCTGTACAAAAATATTATTATAAATCTTTATTAAAAAGTTTGTGTTAACTATGTTTTCCTTTTCTTCGAGCCGCCATCCAGTTTTTAAAGCGTCTGGATGTCAACAGCTTGT
>CAZTCY010000020.1:0-38863 GCA_964612715.1 uncultured Nitrosomonas sp.
AATTGAACGACGCAAGCAAAACGCAGCGAACAGCCGTAAGGCTGGCCCGTAGGGCAAGGCGCCTGCGCCGAGTAAAAAGCGCAGCATACTTGTAGTATGTGAGTATTTTGCGTTCGATTTTAACGCCGCAATGCGCCCTTCAGTGAGATCTTGCACAGGTTCTAAGGGCTATCAGTAAACGCATACCACCATGTTATATTATATTTGAGTAAACATGACAAATCCGTGACAGAGGAACACGGCCCGATCGTTGTCGATCTGGGCATTCATCGAATACAGCAACACAACAACCATTCCCGGCTTCAGCTTTAATGCGTATCGCCTGGTTCATTATTCAGCACTTTAATCCGGTAATCGAGCCATTGTTCGATATGCCGCAGTATTTCACTTTTACACGGCTCGGCAAGAAACAAATGCTGGTGATAACGCAAGTCGGCCAGTTCGAGAAATTGATTGTCCCGATGATTATTCAGTGTCGCATTGACAAAGTCTTTACTGCCCCAGGCGGGTGTAATCGGATCATACGCCGAATAAATCAGATAATACGGTGTATCAAATGCGTGCATTTCACGGCGGAAACGCACGATTTCCCCTTCAACGCCCTTTGCGTAGCGCAGCACAGTGCGACGAATGATCCAGCCGTCGTCACGAATCTTTTTTTTCTCTTCCGCGCTGTCAGTCAGATAGTCCACTACCCAAGCCGGTGTTACCGGCGTAAACACACGCCGCAGTCCCGGCCAGGAGAGTATTTCGAACAATCCATCCAGAATCGGAGCCGTCAAAAACGCCAGTATCTGATTGAATACCAGGAACGGCAGCGGCTCATCATGCGGATGCAGAAAATGTGTTTCAGCATGGAATGATAATTTGATTATCGGGTTCGCCAGCCAACCCCGCCAGCCCGGCGGCTCACTTACGGCAAAACCCGGTCCGAGAAAAACAACGCCCCGCACACGCCCGGCTGCATCGTTCTGGTTTTGCAGCACAAAGGTTGCAGTGACCAATGCGCCCAGACTATGCGATACGATAAAAACAGGACGCTCACCGCTTTCACCCTGCGCATCACACAGCTCAATCGTCTTCTGCAACGCCAGACTGAGACTTGTCCGCGCAGGATCAAGATTGCCGAGCGCAACCTGCGCCTGATAGGCTTCACTGACATCCACGACCGTAACGCCCGATCTTAATGCCTGATCGGCCTGCTGCAAAACCGGATTGGATAAACCATGCGCCGCATAATCAAATCCGGCGACAATAAAATTCCGCCGCACAAAATAATGTGCAATAGCATCGTAGCGCCCGATATGCTCATTCATGCCATGCACCAGCAGCAAACAGGCCCTGGCTGCCGCAATGTCCTCCAGATACAGCATCCGTAATAACAAAGGCGGATTACCGCCGGATTGCGGAATACTGTATTCCTCACCCCAGACCGGATAAAGCACGCTGACGTATTGCCGATGCACGCACCCCGGCAGCAGCACTAAAAGCAGAACAACTGAAGCAGTTACCCAAAATGATTTCAAAGCATTACCGGATTATTCATTTTCACCTCCAGATACCAGCACCGAGCCATTAATCAGCATATAACCGGTGATCCCTTTTCCTGTAGCAGGCCTATATTATATCGACTGTTGGCCGTTATCCGCCGAAACGATAGGATATCATCCTCATGAAAAACAACTTATCCCGTTATATATTTATGTTTGCGCTTAGCCGGTGGAATTCAGCCCGCGTAAGCCTGATTAGCACCGCGTAATCAGGCTTTCGTGTTGCAATTATTGTTGTTTATATAAAAACTTGTATAATAAGTTCATGATTAAGCCTATTGAATTTATCTTTGATTCACTGGATGAATTACGCAGATTCCCTGTGGGCGTAAGGCGTGATGCGGGTTTTCAGTTGGATAGGGTACAAAGAGGGCTGGAGCCAGATGATTGGAAGCCAATGAAAACGATTGGATCAGGCGTGAACGAGATTCGCGTGAAAGATGCGGATGGCGCTTATAGGATCATTTACATTTCTAAATTAGATGATGCTGTATTTGTGCTGCACTGCTTTAAAAAGAAGACAGAAAAAACAGCTAAACAAAATATTGACTTAGCCAAGTCCAGATACAAGGAATTAGTGAGGAGGTTTAAATGAACGAAAAATTCGAGAGTATATGGGACGCCATTGAGGACACACCGCACCAAGCGGCAAGTATGAAAATGCGCTCTGAATTACTGATCGTTTTGCAAGAATATTTGAAGCGTAGCGGGCTGACGCAAGTCAAGGCGGCAAAGCTGCTCGGGGTGACTCAGCCGCGTGTTTCGGATTTAATGAGAGGGAAAATTGACCTGTTTTCGCTCGAATCTTTGGTGGACATGATTACAAGTATCGGTTTAAAGGTCGAAGTAAATATCAAAGAGGCTGCATGAAACGAATAGGATTTATCAGTCGATTGATACGCCGATCGTTATCGAGGATGATTATGCGTTGCGGATAAACGGAAAAGACTGCGGATTGATTAACGCATGGATGGTTGGGCGTGAGCTGCCGCAGCATGATGTAGATTGGGTGGCCCGCGGGTACGTGGCGGTAAATTGCCACCGCTTGGGCTGAAGAGCAGCGTTGAAGGAGACTACCAACTGCATAAATTGACCGTGTGCGCCTACAACCCCCAACATAACCACCACAAATAGCCCGAGTAGGCCTGATTAGCGCCGCGTAATCAGGCTTTCGTGTTACAACCAGGTTAACCATCTTATCGGCCACAGCATCATGGCAATGATCACCTCGGCTCAAGACAGTTCGATTTCATATTGTCAGATTGGCAACCTGGCTGACATTTGATTGATTGGAACAATTTACACAAACGGATTTCGAATCAGAAGCTGGCCATCAATCATCTGACTGTTCTGCATGTCCTCCGAGTAAAGTATTGTACAACCAGCCGATAATGCTGCGGCGACGATCAATGCATCATATATCGAGAATCCATAGTGTTCCGCTATCCGAAGCCCCTGGTCATGCACCTTGACAGTAACCGGTATCACTGGGCATATCATGCATATGTGCGAAAGAAATTCCCGGATTTCAGTGAAAGACATATTCAGTTTTCTCCGGGCCACGCTTGCGAATTCATTGAGCACCTGAACACTGATGATACCGCCAGACGCGATGGTGTTTTCCGCCCGAACAAATTTTGTTTCATCTGCGGATAAAAGATACAACAGAATATTCGTATCCAGAAAAGCGTTATGTTCTTTCATGCGCTTCAATGCGGTCAAATTTGAAGTCTTTCGGCAACCGTCCACGATATTTTCTCAGACGTTCAAGAATTTCACGGACTTCCGGTGTTTTTATGATTTCAATGTCACGGGAACCCACCACGTGAATTTCAATCGTGTCACCTTCCTTAAGATCGAGTATTTCAACAACCGATGTGGGTAATCTGACTGCCAGACTGTTGCCCCATTTTGAAACTTGCATTTGATCATTTCCCTGAATGATATACGTATTGTTATTGTATATCCTGATGCGCGCATTCTCAAGCCCGAGCAAGCCTGATTAGCACCGCGTAATCAGGCTTGCGTGTTTTGTGTGTTGAGATGAACTTACGAACTCCAGTGTAAACGCCGCCACAAACGTGATAAATGATATTCGGATTCATTGCGATACTGTTTCATTCCATTGATCAACATAGCGTAAGCCGGTTTTCATGCAGACAAATGCCCGGTTACGCAATACTAACCGGGCCTACGCGGGCTGTTGGCTGTTATCCACCAAAGCGATAGAATCACCTCAAGTTACATAACGTGGAGTAATCATGGATTATCATCACCGCTGCGCCGGAAAACCCGGCTTGAAAATATGATCAAGGAATACTGGCTTGGCCGTTGGGAACGTGACGAAACCGGATTCCACCAGGATCAGTTCAACCCGTACCTTATGAAATACTGGCCACGACTGCGAATCCCGCATGACAGTACCGTTTTTGTTCCGCTATGCGGAAAATCCCGGGATATGATCTGGCTGAAAAACCGCGGTCATTCCATTCTCGGCGTAGAATTCAGCCAATTGGCCGTCACTGCTTTTTTCCAGGAAAATGGCGTCACGCCTGCTCACCAGACCGATCAGCGATTTGACCGTTATGCCGCCGGCGGAATAGCAATCCTGCTGGGTGATTTTTTTGATTTGAATAGAACAGATCTGGAGAACGTCCGTGCCGTTTATGATCGCGCATCACTGGTGGCACTTCCGCCGGATATACGTAAACGGTATGCCGCACATATGACGCATATCCTCCCGCCCGCAACACAGATACTGCTGGTCGGTTTCGATTATCCCCAGTCTGAGATGCAGGGTCCGCCCTACGCTGTCTCCACGGAAGAAATTAACATGCTGTACCGGGATCATGCCGAAATCAACCTGATCGAGCAGATCGATGTACTGGAAGAAAACCCGCGCTTCAAACAACTGGGCCTCAGTCGGTTGCAGGAAAATATTATTTTGTTAACCACGCAATCTTAAATGTCATCAAAAAAATAACACCTGCACAAAAAAGCTGAATTTTTGCCACAGCCCGGCGGTTTGGCTTAATCTGCGGGCAAGGTCTCGGCCTGTTTCATCACATCTGATCCTGCCATAGCCGGTCTATCGCCGGCTCGGAGATTCACGAATCCATTTTTTAACGCCGCAATGCGCCCTTCAGTGAGATCTTGAACAGGTTCTTAGCACAGTCAAATCGCCTTATTCAGGCGTTTCCCACCTCTCAAACCGGACATCCGCTATTAACAACCGGGTCTGTAGCGCAAAAAAGCAACGATATTTGCTTGTTATTTGGCTTATCACCGGAAATCGACATCTCTCATAATGCAGGACATCACACTCAGGAGCAACGGCGTTATGTCAGAGAAAGCAGAAACAGAAAAATCAAGCGGTAAAAAAGGACTCATTATCATGATTCTGGTTGTCGTCTTAGCCATCAGCGCAGGCGCGGGCGGCGCGTGGTTTTTCATACAGGGACAGCTAGAAGATGAATATGAGCTGGCGCGGCCCAAAAAAATACCGACCGCCTTCAAGGAACTCGATATATTTACTGTCAATCTGCAACCGGAAGAACGCAATCAGTATCTGCAGGTAGGCCTGACAGTAAAAATCCGCGACACGGATGTCTCGCTGGAGATTGACAAGAAAATGCCGGAAATCCGTAATCGGATTTTGCTGTTGCTGACCAGTAAAACAGCCGCCGACCTTTCATCGCTGACCGGAAAGCAGCAATTAAGCGCCGAAATCGTCGATGAAATCCGGAAAACGCTGGATTCCGAAATGCTCCGTGAAGAAGTACTGGATGCTTTATTTACCTCATTTGTCATTCAATAACACAATATGGCTGAAGATTTTCTCTCACAAGATGAAGTTGATGCGCTGCTGAGAAGTACAACAGGCGAGCAGGATGAAGAGAAACAAGCAGAAGATGCTACTTCCTCCGGGATCAGAACCTATGATCTTGCTACACAGGAACGGATTGTACGCGGGCGGATGCCTACGCTTGAAATCATCAATGAACGTTTTACGCGTTTGTTCCGTATCGGGTTATTCAACTTCATCCGCCGGACAGTCGACATCGCCGTAGGTACAGTCAGAGTGATCAAATTCAGCGAATTTGTACGTAACCTGGTCGTACCCACCAATCTCAACATGGTTCATATCAAACCATTGCGTGGCACTGCGCTGATGGTCTTCGAGCCCGAGCTGATTTTCCTGATTGTCGATAATCTTTTTGGCGGCGACGGTCGTCACCATACGCGTGTTGAAGGCCGGGATTTCACTGAAACCGAGCAGCGCATTATCAGACGCCTGCTCAATGTCGTATTCGAGGAATATGAAAAATCATGGAAACCCATCTATCCGGTCAGCTTTGAATATATCCGCTCCGAAATGAATCCCCAGTTCGCTTCCATAGCGACACCCAATGAAGTTGTTGTTTGTGTCTCTTTTGACCTGGATCTCGGCGGCCAGGGCGGCGAATTTCATGTATGCATACCTTATTCAATGGTAGAACCCATACGGGACATTCTCTACAGCGCATTACAAGGTGAACAGATGGAAATCGATAAACGCTGGGTAAAATCGCTCTCAAAGCAAATCCAGGGTGCCGAAGTCGAGTTGATCGCGAATCTGGGGCAGACACGGGTAACATTCGAACAAATTCTGAGTATGCAGGTTGGCGATGTCATACCGATCAACATCCCGGAAACCATACACGCAAAAGTTGACAACGTGCCTGTTATGGAATGCCGCTACGGCATCATCAACGGACAGTACGCCCTTAAAGTCAATGCAATGCTCGCCCAAACCGAAACAGAATAACAGCTGGAGAAAGACATGTCAGATACACCAACAACCGAAGAACGGAATGCGGAAGATGACTGGGCAGCAGCGATGGCTGAACAGGACGCAGCCGTGCAGCAGACCGGCGATGCGCAACATGAAACATTATCGGAAACCGGGATTGATGCAAACCAATCCGCCGCCCCTGGCAATGGCGATGAAGAAAATCCTCAGGATGAAAGTCCTATAGGCGCGAAAAAAGCACAAGCCACTGTTTTCAAGGAATTCTCAGCTGACAACGTCATCAAGAACACGGCCAACGATATCGACTTGATTCTTGATATCCCGGTTCAGTTAACCGTTGAACTGGGCCGCACCAAAATTGCCATCAAGAATCTACTCCAGCTCGCGCAAGGTTCAGTCGTCGAGCTCGACGGTTTGGCCGGTGAACCGATGAATGTGCTGGTCAACGGATGCCTGATCGCACAGGGTGAAGTCGTCGTCGTCAACGACAAGTTCGGGATTCGCCTGACGGATATCATCACACCAAGCGAGCGGATCCGTAAACTCAACCGATAATCTATTGATACCATGCTAAAACAGTTTTCCGTCTTTTTTTCATGCGCTGCGCTCTTGATCTTCTGTACTCAGGTATTGGCCGAAACAGCCCAGAAAACACCTGTTGCACCGGAATCGCTCATTGGCGCCGACAGTATGGTAAAAATGATCACCGGCCTTTTGCTGATACTGGGCGTCATTATCGCCGGTACATGGATGCTTAAGCGCTTTTCCATCATCCCGGCGATATCATCCGGCCATCTTAAAATTGTAGCCGCCACCGGCGTCGGTCAACGCGAACGTGTCGTCATTGTCGAAATTGGCGAGACATGGCTGGTGCTCGGTGTTGCTCCGGGTCAAGTAACCCGATTACATACCCTGGAAAAATCCTTACTCGAAACTGCAGACAAAGCGCTGAAGCGTAACGCATCAGCATTCTCGAATGAACTGGATAGCCGTATCGGGAAGGAGAGCAAAAATTGATTAAAGATAGCCCAGTTTCTCAACATCTCCCTGTTATCGATGGCTTTGATTCACTCCCGCACAGGATGCGCTGACTATGCACCGTTATTGTAAACTTGCCACCGCCTGCTTAGGTCTGTGTTGTGCTGTCTTCAGCTTATCCGCGACAGCACAGCAATCGGGCTTTCCGGCATTTACCAGCATTCCGGGACCCAACGGCACCACCACGTACACACTCGGCCTGCAAACCTTCATTCTGCTGACATCGCTTACTTTTATACCAGCAGTAGTACTCATGATGACCAGCTTCACGCGTATTATCATCGTATTATCGCTGCTGCGCATGGCATTGGGCACGCAATCCTCGCCGCCCAATCAGGTGTTGATCGGGCTCGCGCTCTTCCTGACATTTTTTATCATGTCGCCGGTCATTGACCGCGTTTATAACGACGCTTATCTGCCTTTTTCCGAAGACAAAATTGATATCATGCAGGCCGCTGAAATCGCAGGCGGCCCGCTGCGAACCTTCATGCTGCATCAAACCCGGGAAAGTGATTTGGCGTTATTTATTCAAATTTCGGATCACGACGAAATCGAAGGGCCTGAACTGGTACCGTTCAAAATACTGGTGCCGGCCTATATCACCAGTGAATTAAAAACGGCCTTCCAAATCGGTTTTATCGTTTTTATACCGTTCCTGATTATCGATATGGTCGTTGCGAGCGTACTGATGTCGATGGGTATGATGATGCTCTCGCCCATGATTATTTCACTGCCTTTCAAACTGATGTTGTTTGTACTGGTGGACGGCTGGCATTTACTGATCGGCTCGCTGACACAAAGCTTTTATGTTTGATACCAGGGAGAAAATGGCATGACACCGGAAAACGCAATGACTATTGGCCGACATGCACTTGAAGTGACGCTCATGGTTTCAGCGCCATTGCTGCTGGCCGCTTTGATCACGGGTCTGATTGTCAGTATATTCCAGGCGGCGACACAGATTAATGAAATGACGCTGTCTTTTATTCCCAAATTATTTATCATGTTTCTGATCATGTTACTGGCCGGCCCCTGGATGATCAGCATCATGACCGATTATATGCATCAATTATTTACCGGCATCCCCTGGCTTGCGGTCAGTTGACAGTCCACCGCTTTTTCCCGCTTAATCGAATCACCTGGAAACAGCGATTTTCCGTGTAACAGATGATTAATATAACCGACGCCGAACTCAATACCGTCATGGCCGCATTTTTATGGCCACTATTCCGGATTCTGGCGCTGGTTGCCAGCGCGCCGATACTGGGAAACCCCAGTATCCCCGTCAGAGTAAAAATAGGCATGGCCGCATTATTGACAGTGATCATTGCGCCGACAATACAACAACCCTTGCCACAGGTAGACCCCTACTCCGGTATCGGACTCATGATTCTGGTACAGCAGATTATCATTGGCGCGGCACTGGGGATGGTCATGCGCATTGTCTTTGTCGCTGTGGAAATGGCAGGCGAAATTATCGGTTTGCAAATGGGGCTTGCCTTCGCCACATTTTTCGATCCGCAAAATTCAGGACAACTGGCCTTGATCAGCCGCTTTCTGGGCATCATTGCCAGTCTGGCTTTTCTCGCCCTCGATGGGCACCTCATCATGATTGCACTGATCGCGCAAAGTTTTAACACGCTGCCGATAGGAGCGGATGGTTTCAATGTGCCGACATTCAATGCCCTGGTGCTTTGGGGCAGTGAAATTTTCAAATCCGGCATGTTATTGTCATTGCCTGTTTTAACCGCATTACTGATTACCAACCTTGCACTCGGTATTTTGACCCGCGCCGCGCCGCAATTGAACATTTTTGCTGTCGGGTTTCCAATAACCTTATCAGTAGGTTTTTTAATCCTTGCACTAAGCATCATTTTTTATGCGCCTGTTCTGGAAAAATTGGTAATGGAAGGATTCGAAATTATGGCCAATATGGTGAATTTAACTGAAATTAAAATACCCTGAAACCGATTTCCTGTAATGACAAAAACAGGCCATTCAATAAATGAATGCAATATTCTGGAATTTTTTAAATATCGAAATAAGCTGAATAATGCCGCTTATTTGCACGGAAATAGCTATCAGTACTCCTGATAGAATGTCTTATAAATAACAAGTTATGCCAAACCCGGATAATCCTAAATGACATTCAAGTCGCGCTTAATTAAATCATTACGTAAAATATCGCCCGCTCAGGATGCATTGAACGGCAGGGATACCGATGAATCCAGCGATAACCTGTATTTTTTTGATACACCCGGACCACAGCCGCACCCGTCCGCAAACACCACTCCGTCACCGGTTACTGTTGCAGATATTGAACAGCAAATCCAGGCCATGCATCAGGAACGCCTGACCGCAGAAAACCGGGCTATCCAGGAAGCGCAAAAAAGGCTGGAAGCTGAAACCAAGGCAAAAGTGGCCGCCGAAGCCCGGGCAAGAGCGGAAGCCAATGCGCGTATTATGGCCGAGGAAAAATTAAAAGCCGAAGCCATGGCAACTGAAGAAGCCAGAGCACGCGCGCATGCTGAGACGCTTGCCGTCAATGAAGCCAACGCGAATTGGCAGAAAGAAATACAAACCAAGCAACTGGCCGAAGAAAAAATCAACAGCGAAAAAGAACTTGCGATCATCCTGCACACTAAGCTAAAAACTGAAACGGCGCTGGTTGAAGAGGAACGCGAACGCACCAGACAGGAAGCCATAGCGCTCGACAAAGTCAATGCACAACTGCTGGCAGAAAAAGAGGCGACGGAAATCGCCAGGCAGAGCGCCAGGAAAGCTGAAACAGCACGGCAAATCGCGCTCGCTGTAATTGAAGCTGAAACAACAGCACAAGTACTGGCCGAAGAAAAGATTCGGGAACATGAGAAATTACTGGCATTGCTGACAGCAAACCAGAAAGCCGAGCAAAGAGAAACCGAAGAAATCAAGGCACGCCAAAGTCTGGAAGCCGAAATACAGGAAAAGATAGTCCGGCGGCTGGAAGCGGAAACCGATGCCCGTCTGGCTTCTGAAGCCAAACTGCAATTGGAAACCGCTGCAATGCAAGCCGCACTGGAACATACGGCGCTTGAGACCCAAGCTAAAGCTGCGGCGGAAAACCGTATCAAAACGGAAATATCGGCGGCTGAAGCGGCTAAAGCACGCGAACAAGCGGAAATACTCGCGGCAGACTATGCAAAAACCAATGCGCAGAAAGAAATGCAGGCCCGCCAACTGGCCGAAGCGAAACTCAAGGCTGAACAGGAAGTTGCGGCGCTGCTGGATGCCCGGCTCAAGGCAGAATCGGCACTGACAGAAGAAGCACTGGAACGCGAAAAACGGGAAACCATCGCATTGAAAAAAATCAATGCGCAGCTACAGACTGAAAAAGAGGCCTTGGAAGCAGCCAGAACAAGCACCGCGGCCGCCGAAATTGAAGCCGCGCAAGTGGCTAAGGCGCGCCATGACCTTGAGCACATATTGCATAAAGAGCTCAACGTACGTAAACAAGCTGACCTGGCCGCTCAAAATGCCGCGGAACAGAAAATAGTTGCCGAGCAACAGGCACGTGAAATTGCCGAGGAAAAAGCCAGAATCGATCTATTGACTGCACATGAAATAAAAGCCAAGGCCGAGATTGATCAACAGCTCCTTGCAGATGCGCAACAACGTGCCGACGCTATAGCCGATGCCAGGAAAGCGGTTGCAGAACGACTGCACATGGAACAGAAAATAACCGAGCTGGCGGTCCTCCGTGCGCAGGCGAAAATGGATGCAGCCAATAAGGTCAAAGCGCAACTGGAATCGGAAAAGAAAGCCACTGAACTTGCACAAGCCAAAGCCAAAGCAGAAGCGATTGCGCTCGCGATTATTGAAAAACGCGCCGAACTGGAGGCCAAAGCGCTTGAAGAAGCTGTATTGCGGGAATCCGTCGAACGCATGGCCAATGAAGCGTTGATCGTACGTACCGAAGAAAACAAAAAAGCGACTGCAGCAGCTACGCAAAGAATACGCGCAACCTTGGCAGCAACAGGACATTCACAGGAACAATCCGCGCGTCCAATACCTTTACAGCAATCCAATCAGACAGCCATTGCCGTGGATACCGGCCCATCACAAACCGATCAATCCGTTAACGATGCCCGCATAGATGCAAATCAGGCTGTTGATGTCGCAACCGCCCGAAAAACCCGAGTAAATTATTGATCCTGTTAGCCGGCATTTCTTTCTATTAATGCGTTAATTGCGGACAATCACTTGATATTGAACCGCCTATTAACGCATTATTAGCATCTCCCTGTAAGAATCTGTTCAAGATCTCGATCAAGGAGTACAGTGCAAGGCAAAATTGAACGAAAAAGCGGAGCATACTTGAAGTATGTGAGCATTTTGAGTTCGATTTTAACGCCGCAATGCGCCCTTCAGTGAGATATTGAACAGGTTCTTAGAAAAACCGAAAAAGGAATGTCAATGTATGAAAACATATCTTGCACCAGCCCGCATCATTGAAACCGTGAACATCATAAGATTACGGCGGTTTTTTAATCAACAGCGTCTATGCCTTGCATTTGTCACACTGTTTTCAGCAAACGGGATGAGCAATGCACTCGCCGCTGCCGAAAAGATGACTACGCGTTCCGATCAAACAGCGATTGCCATAGCGCTGTATCAACAGAATCTGGCTCTGATCAAGGATACCCGCAGCCTGACTTTGGAGAACGGCCGCACCCGGCTTGTCTGGCAGGAAATCGCTGCCGAAATCAAACCGGAAACAGCCTGGCTCAGGCATTTGCAACACCCAGAGCAATTTCAGGTGCTTGCCCAGCATTTTGATCTGAAACGACTGACCCCCCGGAATCTGCTGGAAAGTCATGTCGGAGAAACGATTACCGTCATGCGCACGCATCCTGTCACGGGGGAAGAGACCCCCGAATCGGCGACACTGTTATCCACCAGCGGCGGTGTGGTGCTCAAATTTGCCGACCGCATCGAAACAGACATACCCGGCCGCCTGGTTTATTCAGTGATCCCCTCCGATCTGCATGATAAACCGGCGATGCATATCTTACTGAACACGACATCCGGGCATTCCCAACATAATCTTGAATTGACTTATTTGACGCAAGGATTGTCCTGGCGGGCGGATTATATTCTGGAACTCGATCCTGAAGACCGCCATGCTCACCTGACCGGTTTCGCGGCTTTGACCAACCAGAGCGGCATTGATTTTCATGACGCAAGAACGCAGCTGATCGCCGGTGATATCCATCAGGCCAGTCCTGCCAGAGCACCTGCCGTCAAACGGCTGGGTAGCGCAGTTGAAACAATGAGTGCCGCGGCTTATGCCGATATGGAAACCGAACCGCATGCTGACTTGCATCGCTATACCCTGCCGGAAAAAATTAATTTACACGACAATGAAACCATGCAGGTCTCATTCATGTCAGCACGTGGCATTCCCGTTAAAAAGGAATTTATTCTGGAAGGGCAAAGCCATTATTATTCGAGCTATTATCCGCCATTCATACAAAAACAGGCGGTTGATATTTACGTCAGATTTCAAAACACAGGCACCGGTCTCGGTATCCCGCTGCCCAGAGGCATTGTACGCACCTATCAGTTTGATCGGCACAGCGATGTTCATTTCATCGGCGAAGATAGGATGAACCACACTGCAAACAAAGCAACGGTACAACTCAAACTGGGACAGGCCTTTGATGTTTTCGCCGAGAAAAAACAGACCGACTTCAAGAAAATTCCCGCACCGGATCAAAATATCCAGCAATTTGAAACGGGACATCAGATTATTCTGAATAATGCAAAAAAAGAAACGGTAACCGTGATCGTGCGTGAACCGGTCCCCGGTGACTGGCGCATGCTTTCGGCGTCTCTGCCGCACAAGAAAATCGCGTCGCATCTTGCCGAATGGCAAGTCGAATTGCCGGCTGAAAGCCAGACAATATTGACTTATCGTGTGCGCACTACGTTATAAGAGACTGTTCTAAAAATAAATTTGACCATGGCATTTACTTATTCCTCCAGCGCCATCTCAAGTTCAAGCCAACTTTCTTCCAGTTCGGCAATTTTCGTTCTCAGCGCAGTGTACACCGCGTTAAGCTGATCAACCTCAGCACGTGTATGCTGCGTGTAAGTCGCCGGATCGGCCAGTTGACGGCTCGCTTCGGCCAGCTCCTTCTGCGCAATGGCTATAGCGGCCTCCAGCTTTGACTGCTTGGACAGCAGCGCTTTTCTATTCGAACGCACTGACGGCTTTTGTCCGGTTTTATCCATTGCCACGCGTGATTGTGCGGTTCCCTCCGCGCGCCGGCTTTCGGTCCAGCGTTTATAATCATCCAGGTCACCGTCAAATACCTGAATCCGGCCATCCGCAGCCAGCCAAAGCTCATCCGCGACCGCGCGCACCAGACTCCGGTCGTGCGACACCAGCACGACAGCACCGGAATACGCTTCCAGCGCAAACGTCAATGCGTCACGCATATCAAGATCCAAATGATTCGTAGGCTCATCAAGCAATAATACATGCGGTTTCCGCCATGCCAGTAACGCAAGCGCAAGACGGCTTTTTTCTCCACCTGAGAATGTGCCCACAGGACGATTCTCAGTATCGCCACCCATGCCGAAACGGCCCAGAAAGCTGCGTAACTCGAGTTCTGTCCGTGCCGGCGCCAGGCGCACCATATGCTGCAGCGGCGTTGCAGTGCTGTCCAGATGTTCCAGTTGATGCTGCGCAAAATAACCGACGTTGATATCCCGGGCGACTTCCACCGTACCGGAAACAGGGCTGATTTCTCCGGCGAACAGTTTGATCAGCGTCGACTTTCCGGCGCCATTGGGTCCCAGTAAGGCAATCCGCGCACCGGACTGCAGAATCAATTGAATTTTTTCCAGCAATGGCTTACCGTCATAGCCGAATTTGACATCATTGATCCGCAGCAATATGTCCGGGCTGTGCTCGGGTGCTTCAAATTTCAACTCAAAATGACCATTTTCCATCTGTGCGGGCACAATTCGCGTTAACCGCTCCAGCGCCTTGACACGACTCTGCGCCTGTTTTGCTTTTGTCGCTTTGGCACGAAAACGGCGTACAAAATCCTCCATGTGTGCGATCTGCTTTTGCTGCTGCTGATAGGCTTGTGTATGCTGTTGCAAGCGTTCAGCACGCGTGCGTTCAAAATCATCATAATTACCGGTGTAAACATCGATCCGGCAGTTGTGCACATGTGCAATCCTCTCAGTGCAGGCATTGAGAAACTCCCGATCATGCGAAACGACAATAAGGCTGCCCGGATAACGCACCAGATAGTGTTCCAGCCAGATGATGGCTTCGAGATCCAGGTGATTGGTCGGTTCATCCAGTAACAACAGATCAGCGCGATGCATCAACGCACGCGCTAGATTCAGGCGCATACGCCAGCCGCCGGAAAACGCACTGACCGGTTGCCGCAATGCATCACTGGCAAAACCGAGCCCGTTCAATAACTGCGCGGCGCGCGCCTGCGCGCCATAGCCATCAATCGCTTCATAACGCTGCTGCGCTTCAAACCAGGCAGTATCATGTGTTTCCCGCGCCAGGATATGCTCAAGCTGCCGCAATTCAACATCGCCATCAAGAACAAAATCGAGCACAGACCGGCCTGAACTGATGATTTCCTGTTCGACGAACGCAATAGTTTTGCCTGCCTGCAGGATCACATCCCCGGTATCCGGTTTGACGACGCCACGGATCAGGCGGAATAAAGTCGATTTTCCGCATCCGTTTTTCCCAACCAGCCCCACGCGCTGTCCTGCAAAGATCTGCAGATTGCAGTTCTGCAACAACGGAATACCGTCCTGATGAAACGTTAACGATTGAATATTCAACATACCATTCGAACCACTGCAACAAAAATTTAAAATACCGATTTTACGGATTGCGCCAACAAAAACAAAATTCCGCCGAGAGGATGCACACCCTATACAGCAAAAAAAAGAACATAAAACGATAAACAACAACCAATTAACCCATTTACTTCGGTAATGGATTAATTTTTTAGTTTAACAATGTGTGTAACAAAACAATTTTTAATTTCAAAAAAAAGCTTGACAAGCGTAAATCATCCACAACCTCAGGAAGCATCGGTACAATTTAACGCAACGCCCCATAAACACTGAACAAAGAACATAAGTCATTGAATAATATAATAATATATATAGCGTAAAAATTAATCGAATTAAAAAATTCTGTTATATACAGGCAGGTTATTGATTGAATCTACATTCTATCCACAAAGTTATCCACAGATTTTGTGGACAAAAACAGGGGTAATAAAAGTCTGGCTGCAACCCTTTCGATATGCGGCAAGGCACCCAACCTGCATCCACGCTCTGTTCACGCTGCATCATGACGGTTTTCTGTCGTTATGCCTGGAACAGGCTTTTATGCTATAGTTTCCGATAATTAAACAAGTACATAGCGCATTTGCAGCCGATTATTACCCCATTAAGGATCTTTGATCACAAAACCCGATGCACACGCGCCCGCAACACCCGGAGCACGCGGCATCTCTCCTTATCACGCTGATGCAGTACCTGAAAAGCACGGCTATCAGCATTAAATTCTGGAGGATTTAACCATGACGCATCAAAACGATCTCCGTGAAGCCATTGTCACCACAGCTGTTTCCATCGCCGGACGCTCATCCTGGGAAGCCGTGCGGTTGTTTGATGTTGCGTCGGAACTGAATATCACACTTGACGATATTCGCACACACTTTCGCGAAAAAGAAGATTTGATCGATGCCTGGTTTGACCGCACCGACGGCATCATGCTTAAAGTTTCCGAACAGGACGATTTTCTTGCACTGCCGCCACGCGAACGCCTGCACCGGCTGATCATGACATGGCTCGAGGCCATGGCTGATTATCGCACAGTGACACGGCAAATGATCGGTTCAAAACTCGAACCGGGTCATATTCATATTCAAATTCCCGCGATTATGCGAATCAGCCGTACGGTTCAGTGGATGCGCGAAGCGGCAAAACGTGACACCACATTTATACGCCGCGCACTGGAAGAAACCGCGTTGACCACGATCTACCTCGCGACATTTGTCCACTGGATGTTCGACGAATCTCCCGGATCGCAGAAAACCAGCGACTTTCTGACCCAAAAACTGCAACTCGCTGAAATCCTGGATCATACCGTATATGGCGCTGCACATCGCCACACAGATGACACATCCGGTACGCACTCCGCTGCGGAAATAAAACCCCGGTTGCTCCCGTCCAATGTTTCGGCCACTGCCGGCGCATTTCAATCGGTCAGAGCCTCTGCTGAGGAAATAACCATTGCAGAGAACCGGGCTAAACCGCAGTAAGCCATGGATCCCCTGACACATGCATTAAGCGGCGCGTTGCTGGCCCGCGCCACCGCCCGCCGACCATGCCAGGTATTGCCGCCAGGCAAACATAATCCATCCCCGGCATTACCGCTGCGGCTGCGAATCACTACCGGATTTATCGCAGCGGCGTTTCCCGATATCGATTTTGCACTGCGGCTCATCGATACCCTGCTGTATCTGAACTGGCATCAGGGGCCAACCCATTCGCTGATACTGCTGCCGCTCTGGGCCTGGTTACTGGCGCAGGTATTCGCGCGGCTTTTTCATCCGTATCCCTGGCAACTGTTTTTTATCCCGGCTTGTCTTGGACTGTCCATTCATATCGTCGGAGATTTAATTACGGCGTATGGCTTGATGCTGTTCGCACCATTATCCACCGAACGTTATTCACTGCCGCTGGTTTTTGTCATCGACCCCTGGTTCAGCCTGATCATTATCGCGGGACTCATGATGTCCTGGCGTTATCCTGATCAGCGCATCGCTGCAATCGCGGCATTAACCGGATTAGGCATCTATATTTTTTTCCTGTCGACCTTGTATCACCAGGCGATTGCGGTTGCACAGCAACATACAAAAATAAACGCGATGCACATCAGCAGCACGATCAGCGTACTGCCGCAACCGCTCTCGCCCTTCCACTGGAAACTGATTATCCGGCACGACGGCCATTATCAGGTCGCATGGGTCCATCTGCACAAAAAAACAGCAGAATTTTCCAACCATGAATCGGCAGCGGACTTGTGGCTATGGCAGAAAATCGCGACGGCGTACCGGCCCGTTACAGAAGACGCATGGATTAGTCATCATCAGTTCGGCGCTGATCCGCACCAGCGAGATTTTATCCGTGATGCCTGGAATGCACCAGCCTTCGAGCCTTTCCGTGCATTTTCAGCCTTTCCCGTACTCGAGCGGGTGGAAGAAAGTAATCAGCGATTGTGTTACTGGTTTTACGACATGCGTTTTGAATTTCCGGAACTACCGCCTTCATTCCGTTACGGCATATGCCGTAACGAAGGCGAAACAAACTGGCGCATGCTGCGTCAGCGCGGCCTGTTTTATATCGATTAGGCGTGACCTGGGGTAACGTAACACCCAGGATGTGATGGGATTGTGGCTATTTTGCGCGTTCAAATCATGCTGTCTTTTGTCGTGCCCAGCATTGCTACTTATGGCGGATAACTGATCCGGCAACGCTGGCAAGGCTGTTTGCACTGTGTCCCACACGATGTCCAGATTGATCTCGAAATAACCATGCGCAATACGGTTACGCATACCACGCATACTTCGCCACGGTATTGCTTGATGTGATTCAACGAACTCAGCATAGCCATCCATTATCTTTGTCGCGGCTTCGCCTATGATCACAAGACTCAAGATGATTGCTTGCTGTGTTCGCCTGTCCGCAAGGAAATCATTTTTGTCCAAACCTTCAGCAAAACTGCATGCATCAATAGCAGCCTGTCTCATGTGATCGAGGTAGTCGGAAAGACGATTCATTCCTATACAGGACGCGCTTCAGCCAGTACCCAGTCACGAAACTCCGGTGGCAGATCGCCGGGCGTTAATAAGTCGACGTGAACACCCAGCAAGTCTTCCAGCTCGATCTGCAACCCGTCGAGATCAAACAGTGTCGCACCGGGAAGTGCGTCAACCAGCAAGTCAAGATCACTGCCATCTTTGTCTGTTACATGGAGTACTGACCCAAATACACGCAGGTTTTCCACACAAAAATGGCCCACCGTCTCGCGGACGGCATTCCGGTTGAGATTCAGGGCGATTGACGGTCGCATCGGTATGTTACTTAGTGGTATACAGAAATAGAAGTAAATTGAACATAACAGGCTCAATTGCAAAAATCAAAAGGCGACAGCCAATTTTTGGCCCATATCCTCCCGGAACGTAATACGAATACCCGATTACGCAAGACTAATCGGTATATGCGAGCTGATTTAAAAGACCGATTCGTATGTATACAGTTTTCTGCGCAGGATATTATTAATATCCTGCTTCTTTCTGGTGTCTGAAAGCGAGTATATAAACTGAGTTGCTGTTTTCATCAAAGCGATAAAGGACCACATAACCTGAATCCCCAAAAGGAATAATTAACTCCCGCAGTTCAGAAAAATCGTCAAGCGGCCTGCCTATTCTCGGATCAGTTTCCAGAATGGTAAGTTTTTGTTCGATGGTTTGAGCGGCTTTTAATACAGCCTGAGGATTTTTATCCGCTAAAAACAAACGGCAGCGTTCCAACCCTGTTACCGCCCCTTCAGTAATAATTACTCGTGACATGAAGGCACTTTTGTTTCTTTCTCAGTTCCCCAGGTTTTTAACCAATCACGTACTTCCTGATGGGTAAGATGCCTTCCGGTTTCTTTGTAAGCCGTCCAGGATTCTAAAGCTTCTTGCTTGAAGCTTTCTCTTGCTTCCTCGCGTTCAATATACTCACGTATCGCTTCACGCATAATCCAGTGTGCAGAACGATGACGCATATTAGCCAGATTCTGAATTCGATTTTTTAGGTCTTCGTCAAGTTTGATTGATGTCGCCATAGTCAATAATAAATATTAAAAGGTACTACCCTTAAATAACTATAACATAATGACTTGGTCACTTTGAAAACATTTCAAAAAAAACCAGCACTACATCATTTGATTAGGGCCTACGCGAGCCTATTTTCATTTCATATGGTAAAAATAAGTGCGTCCGGGTAAACTTGATCGCGGTTGAATATTAAGCCTGCTTCGAAATGGATAAAATCCTGTGTCCGATTTGCATTTCACACAGCATTGTTTTACCTCGTTCCGCTTTCTCCGCAGCTTTCAGTTGAAACGCAATCATAATTTTCGATATGAATCATTTTGAACCGCAGCGCCGCAAATTGCTCAAGTACAGCTTGATCGGCGGACTCAGCATTTTTTTCTCAGGACATGGGTTATCGGCTTCCGGTCAGACTGCATCGCTGATTCATGCCGCCCAAGACGGCTTACTTCCGCCAGACCACAATGGCATAAGATTGCCGCAAGGGTTCAAGTCCCGTATTGTCGCGCGCTCCGGGCAAACACTTTTTAATTATCAATGGCATGCCGCACCGGACGGCGGTGTTACCTTTGCCACACCGGATGGAGGTTGGATCTATGTCTCCAACAGCGAACGCGACAAAAAGCAAGGTGGCGTGGGCGCACTGCGCTTTGACCGGCAGGGCCGGATAATCGACGCATATTCCATTCTGAAGAACACCACACGCAATTGCGCTGGTGGTCATACGCCGTGGCAGACCTGGCTGTCTTGTGAGGAATATGACCGGGGACAGGTTTGGGAATGCGATCCCTTTAACAAACAGCCGCCGCGTTTAAGGCCCGCACTCGGCACATTCAACCACGAAGCGGTTACCGTCGATACATTGCATAAACAGCTTTATCTGACGGAAGACAAGCCCGATGGCTGCCTGTATCGATATACCGCCCAACGATTCGATGCAGCTGGAAATCCCGATCTGGATGATGGCGTGCTCGAGGTGGCCGAGGTCATTAACGGCAGTATCGGCGCGGTACGCTGGCATCCGGTGCCCGACCCACAGGCTATCCATACACCCACGCGCCAGCAGGCCGCTCGCAGCACACGCTTTAACGGCGGCGAAGGTATCTGGTTCCACGCAGGCATCGTCTATTTCACGACTAAAGGCGATGACCGGGTATGGTCGTACGACACGCGTAGCAAAATGCTGGCAATCGTTTATAATGCCGCTTTTTATCTGCGCCCTGTCTTATCCGGCGTCGATAACATTACCGCTAATGCTGCGGGTGAATTACTCGTAGCGGAGGACGAAGGCAATATGCAGATTGTCATTGTCACACCTGATTCTATCCGGCCTTTGCTGCAAGTTGTCGGGCAAAACCGTTCTGAAATTACCGGCCCGGCTTTCAGTCCGGACGGCACACGGTTATACTTCAGTTCGCAGCGCGGCGCTTCCGGAAAATCGGAAGACGGCGTAACTTACGAAATCACCGGGCCATTCTAGTCCTTCAATCTTTCACATTGACCATTTTGTCCTGATCATCAATAAGGAGTACCCACATGTCCGATAATAACGGTCGATTTTTATCCCGTTTAATCTGGATCACATTGGCAGCGATGCTGTTGATTCTGTTTCTGCGCACTTCGCCGGATTACTTGACATGGGATCACTTTTTCTCCGGCGGCGAACGCCAGCATGCCGAGCCACGCACCGTCGTAGCGCGCGGCAATCTGGCCGAAGACGAACAGAGCACTATCGCGTTGTTCGAGAATTCACGCGACGCTGTCGTTTTTATTACCACTCGGCAACATGTCCGGGATGCATGGACACGCAATATTTTCTCAGTCCCAAGCGGAACGGGTTCCGGTTTTATCTGGGATGATCAGAGCCACATCATCACCAATTTTCACGTGATCAAAGGTGCCAGCGAAGCGATAGTGCGCCTTTCTGACGGACGTGACTACAGAGCGGCTTTGGTGGGTGCAAGCCCCGCGCATGATATCGCCGTACTGAAAATCGGCATTGGCTATCAGCGCTCGTCACCGGTGCCGCTGGGTACCAGTCACGATCTCAAAGTTGGTCAGAAGGTCTTCGCCATCGGTAACCCATTCGGTCTGGACTGGACGTTAACCACTGGCATTGTATCAGCGCTTGACCGGTCATTACCCGGCGAAGGCGGCCGTATCATTGACAACCTGATTCAAACCGATGCAGCCATCAACCCCGGTAACTCCGGCGGCCCTCTGCTTGATTCGGCCGGTCGTCTGATCGGCATCAATACCGCCATATACAGTCCGAGCGGCGCCAGCGCGGGTATCGGATTTGCCGTACCGGTGGATACCGTTAATCGTGTCGTGCCGCAACTCATCAGCCGCGGCAAATATATCCGTCCGGCACTGGGCATTACGGTCGACGGCAAATTCAACGACCGCTTAACCAGTATGCTGGAAGTCAACGGCATTGTTATTCTTGGCGTCAGCCGCGGTTCCGCTGCGGAAGCCGCCGGACTCAAAGGAGCGATTATTTCACCCGGCGGCGATATTGTTCCCAAAGATATTATTATCGCCATTGACGGCAAACCTGTTACTTCGGTCGACAAATTGATGGCCCGCCTGGATGAATACCGTGTCGGCGACACCATCAAAATCACAATTCTGCGCGATGGACAGGTAACAGAAGTATCCGTAACATTACAGCCCGGTGAGTAAATCCGGGGATCCGTCAGAACCTGTTCAAGATCTCACTGAAGAGCATATTGCGGCGTTAAAATCGAACTCAGGATTGCTCACATACTTCAACATACCGGATCAGTATTTCTTCAAGAAAAAGCTTCGCCTGGAGCGGATGACGCGCCAGTGCCTGACGGGTATTCAAAAACCGCAGATACGTTAAAACGGACTGTGGCCGTGTTCGTGTGCAAAGTGCCCGGATATGCGTTTCACAGTCCGGATGATAGCGAATGACGCCGGCCACACCAAAGCTCAACACGTCATAACACCATTTCTGCAGCCATTCGACTGTTGTGATCAAATCCAGATTGTGCAGCATTTCCGCCACTGCAAGCGGATCGAGCCGGTCCGGACTACGGATGACATCGATAAACTGCCGATGCTGCGTATAGCTTCCCTCAAGCGCCAGTGCTTCAAGCGGAGAGTAACCCGACAGGGCTAATAACGCCCGCAACTTATTCACGCCGGTATTGCCGTTGGGCTGCGGCCGGTTTTCGGGCGTCTGTCCGGGACTGATTTGTTGCTGCAACCATGCCAGAGCCGTTTCCGTATCCGGTACAGGCATGGCAATGTGCTGACAACGACTTCTGACCGTAGGCAATAAACGCTGCGGCCGATGTGCAACCAGTATAAACAAAACCTGCTCCGGCGGTTCTTCGAGTTTCTTGAGCAGCGCATTGGATGCTGCGCTGTTCATAGTTTCCGCGGGGTAAATCAGCACAATTTTATGACCGGGCTGATGACCTGAGAGATACACAAAATCGTCCAGTTCACGTATCTGGCTGATGCTGATGTACTGGCTGGGTTTCTTTTTTATCGGACTGTCACCTGACGGTTGATCTTCGCCTTCAGATTGCGCCGCAGTTATCTGGCTCGATGACATCATTTCCGGTGAAACCGCAACGAAATTAGGATGCGTGCGCTGCTCAAACCAGTTGCAGCTGACACAATGCCCACAGGCCATATGATCGGCAACAGGATTCCTGCATAATAAGGATTTTGCAAAGCAGCGGGCGAAACTGAATTTACCGATACCTTTCCGGCCCTTCAGTAAAACCGCATGACCGCGGATATTGCCGTCCCGCATCATGGTGCGCCACAGCGTGTTTTGCCAAATCAACACGGCACTCACGCGCTTCCCGTTGCAAACAGCTTTTTTAGCCGCTGTTCGACGGCTGCCCTGACAGCATCAACCGGCTGACAGGCGTCGACAACATGAATCCGCTGCGGAAACTGTCTGGCACGCATCAAATAGGCTTCACGGACACGCTGGTGAAAATCCAGCTGTTCCTGTTCAAAACGGTCCCGCGTTTTAATCGCACCGACACGTTGCTGCCCCAGTACGACAGGAACATCGAAATAAAGCGTCAAATCGGGTTGCAGCGTACCTTGTGTCCAGGATTCCAGCACTTCCAGCTTTTCCCATCGCAGTTCCCTGCCCCCGCCTTGATACGCAAAACTCGCATCCGTGAAACGATCGGACACCACCCAGCATCCCTGCGCCAGTGCCGGAACAATCACCTTGTCCAGATGCTCGCGGCGCGCAGCAAACATCAGCAGCGCTTCGGTTTCCGGATGCATGACGATTGACTTATCCAGCAGAATTGCGCGCAACCGCTCACCCAGTGGCGTACCGCCCGGCTCCCGTGTGACGACTGTCGGCACCTTTCTTTCCCGCAGCCACGCGACGAGCAATTCCAGTTGCGTGGTTTTCCCGGCGCCATCGATGCCTTCGAGTGTAATGAATTTAGCGGATTCCATTGCAGAGCGTGAAAAAGATTGTTATTTTTCCATGTCAGATCGATATCAACGGGCATCGCCCCGGAATAACCATGAACAACATAATGCGGATCACTGGCGATGGCATGCTCCGGGATGCTCATTGCAACATCCGGTTTATCGCCTCGCCCAACTGCGACGAACGTCCGGAAGGAACAGCAATCACGTTGCTGGTCATCCACAACATCAGTCTGCCGCCTGACGAATTTGGCGGCAATGGTGTCACTGAATTATTCACCAACCAGCTGCGGCCGGAAACACATCCCTATTACGCAACCATCAGCGGATTAAAAGTGTCCAGTCATTTTTTTATCCGCCGCAATGGCGAAATCATGCAGTTTGTTTCCTGCAATCAGCGCGCATGGCATGCCGGCCTATCCTGCTGGCAGGGTAAAACACGCTGCAATGATTTTTCCATCGGTATTGAGCTCGAAGGCAGCGACCATACGCCATTCACCGGCGCACAGTATACCGCATTAGCGGCTTTGACTCAGTGTCTGTGCACAGATTATCCGATTTCCGATATCACGGGTCACATGCATATCGCACCGAACCGCAAAACCGATCCCGGTCCTTATTTCAACTGGCAAACGTATGCGGAATTAGTCGGTAATAGCGCGTGTGTAATGAAACATGCCGATCCCCCGTATCTTACTGTCCGTCAGGCAAACATATAAATTCAATATGACGAATCAGTCATTTATGAAAGAATGTCAGAATAATCCCTGCATTCGGGTACAATATTTCGGCAAAATCATTTTTAACAAAATAAGATAAGGAGTTTCTCATGTCGAGATCGGGCAACGCACTTTGGATTGGCGCCATCGTAATCGTGGCAGCCCTGACAGCTGTTGAATTAATGTCTTCCCGCGATAAAGATGACGCTGTCGAATCTGCTGAAAGCAGCACGGATATGATTGCTTCCGGCACCCCGGCACAACCGCAGGCAGATCAGATGACATCGGGCAGGATCACAGAAGCAGATCATGAAGATGAATTTGCCGATGTCATTGATCCTGATACGGATTTCGATCCGACTGCCTTCCGGGCGCCGGATTTAATTGTCGATCTCGATAATCCGGAAGCTTATACCGCACCCGGTAGCGATGACACTCATCAAGAAGCGGCGGCGCAACAACACATTACCGAAACAGCCGCGCAGGCAATCGCCGCTGACACAGCGGCAACTGAGACACCGGCTGAACCGGAAGCTACAGCCGAAGCCAAAGCCGAGGCCGGAACCGCTCTCCAGTTTCCGGAAACACATTCACCGGCAGAAGATTCGGCCACTGGCCTGCCGGCAGTCGAAAGACCGGTCGCGGAATATGCCGTTACTCAACACCTGGCCGATGCCGAGCGGGCGATTAAAGAATTGCGTCTGACCACACCGGAAGGTAACAACGCCTACGAACACTATCAGGCCATTTTAGCCAAAGACCCGGATAACACTGAAGCGCAGGCCGGTATGCAGAAAATTGTCGATATGTATATCTACTTCGTCGAAAAGGCGATAGCCGATGACAAAGCGCATACCGCCAAGGTTTACTTACAACGCGCTGAGCATCTGCAGCCCGGATCTGAGAAACTGAAACAGCTGCGCGCAGCGCTGCATTAATACATTGCCTCTAGTTCTATATTGACACCGTTATTTCGAATGCGATGAAATCAGCTATACGGTGAGTCAGACACAACCGGCTGTTTCCACGATTCGAAATAACCTGTCACTACCCGGTTAAAGTTTCTATCAACCGAGTTTTTCCCTGAGCATGGCATTGACCTGCGTGGGATTGGCTTTGCCTTTGGCTGCTTTCATCACCTGCCCGACCAGTGAATTAAAGGCTTTTTCCTTGCCGCTGCGATAATCGGCAACCTGCTGCACGTTTACCGCCAACACATCATCAATCAGTTTTTCCAATGCGCTGTCATCCGCAATCTGTTTCAAGCCTCTGGTTTCGATAATCGCATCAACGTCCTGGCCATGCTCACCCTGCCACAAACCATCAAAAACCGTCTTAGCGGCTTTACCTGAAATGGTGCCATCCTGAATCCGCTGGATAAGCTTCACCACCTGCACCGGACCGACCGGACAATCGGCAATATCCAGCCCTTCCCTGTTGAGGCGCGCACTGATATCGCCCATAATCCAGTTGGCGCATAACTTGGCGCGTTCCGGCAATTGTTCCGCAGCCGCTTCAAAATAGTCGGCCATTTCCCGTGAGCTGGTCAATACTGCTGCATCATACGCAGACAAACCATACTGAGTCACATAACGCGCGTGCCGTGCTTGCGGCAACTCCGGCAATGATGCACGCAGTTGCTCAATCCAGTCAGGCGCAATTTCCACCGGTAACAAATCGGGATCCGGGAAATAACGATAGTCATTGGCGTCTTCCTTGGTACGCATGGTTCGTGTTTCGCCCTTATTCGCATCAAATAGCCGGGTTTCCTGACGAATTGAACCCCCATCTTCCAGAGTTTCGATCTGCCGTTCAACTTCAAAGTCGATGGCTTTCTCAAGAAAACGGAATGAATTCAGATTTTTAATTTCACAGCGCGTGCCATATTTTTCATGCCCAAGCGGACGCACCGAGACATTGGCATCGCAGCGGAACGAGCCTTCCTGCATATTACCGTCGCAAATACCGATCCAGCGCACCAGCGCGTGCAAGGTCTTGGCGTAAGCCACCGCTTCCGCGCTGCTGCGCAGATCAGGTTCCGAAACAATTTCCAGTAAGGGCGTCCCCGCCCGGTTCAGATCAATTCCACTCATACCGTGAAAATCCTCATGCAAAGATTTTCCCGCGTCTTCTTCCAGATGCGCGCGCGTCAGACGTATCACTTTCTCAGTTTCGTCCACCTGAATGCAAATGTGGCCGCCTTCTACAATAGGCCGTTCATATTGGCTGATTTGGTAACCTTTCGGTAAATCCGGGTAAAAATAATTTTTGCGTGCAAAAATGGAAGGTGAATTGATTTTTGCGTTGACTGACAGACCGAATTTGATCGCACGTTCAACAGCACCGCGATTCAATACCGGCAGAACGCCCGGCAAAGCCAGATCGACCAAACACGCCTGTGTATTAGGCTTCGCACCATAAGCGGTCGATGCGCCTGAAAAAATTTTTGATTGCGTAGAAAGCTGAGTATGTACTTCAAGGCCGATGACAATTTCCCACTGCATGACAGATTTCCTGAATTTATTCTTATTGAAAAGTATTTAAAACAATACTATAGCTCAAATAGCTGACACTTATATTTTGGGTATTCTCAAGTGCCAGTCTGTAATCAGTTGATATTGATGGGCGATATTCAGCATGCGTGCCTCTGAAAAATAATCGCCAATAATATGCAATCCCACCGGTCTCATTTTATCGCCGAAACCGGCGGGGATCGACATGCCCGGCAAACCGGCCAGATTCGTTGCGCTGGTATAAATATCCGACAGGTACATTTGAATGGGATCACTGCTTTTTTCACCCAGATCAAAAGCGACGGCCGGTGTGGTGGGTCCCATAATGACATCGCAGTGCGTAAATGCATCGCTGAAATCCTGCGCGATCAGACGGCGCAATTTCTGTGCCTTGATGTAATAGGCATCGTAATACCCATGAGACAGCACATAAGTGCCGATCAGAATACGGCGCTTGACTTCGGCGCCAAATCCTTCAGCACGCGTATTCCGGTACATTTCCGCCAGATCCTGATAATGCTGCGCGCGATAGCCGTACCGGACGCCATCAAAACGTGACAGGTTACTGGAAGCTTCGGCGGGTGCAAGTACATAATAGACGGGTATGGACAACGGTGAATTCGGCAACGACACCTCAACCATCTCAGCGCCCAGTTTACGGTACTCATCAAGTGCCTGTGCGATCGCTTTCTCTACATCGCTACTCATACCCTCGGCAAAATATTCCCTGGGCAGGCCGATGCGCAAACCGGACAGCGGCTTAGCCAGGTCGCGCGCATAATCTTCTTCCTCACGCTGCAGACTGGTGGAATCCCGTTCATCAAAACCGGTCATGACATTCAGCATGAGTGCAAGATCTTCTGCCGACTTTGCCATCGGACCGCCTTGATCCAGGCTTGAAGCGAACGCGATCATGCCGTACCGCGATACGGTGCCATAAGTCGGCTTGATGCCTGAAATGCCACATAAAGCAGCCGGCTGCCGAATGGAGCCGCCGGTATCGGTGCCCGTGGCGGCCGGCGCCATGCGCGCGGCAATCGCACTTGCAGATCCTCCGGAACTTCCTCCCGGAACAGCCGCAATATCCCAGGGATTACGCACGGGACCAAAATAAGAAGTCTCGTTACTCGAGCCCATCGCGAACTCATCCATATTGGTCTTGCCGATATTGATGGCCCCGGCCTGGTTAAATCGTTCAATGACGCCTGCATTGTAGGGCGATACGAAATTCGACAGCATTCTTGACCCACAGGTCGTGAGCCAACCTTCAGCACAAAAGATATCCTTCTGTGCCACAGGTATACCTGTCAAAGGGTCCATTTCTCCTGCGGCGATTTTCTGGTCAGCGCGCCTTGCCTGTGTCAGCGACTTTTCTTCGTCAATAGTAATGAAAGCATTATAGCGCGGGTTCAGTTTCCTGATACGCGCGAGGAATTCGGTCGTGAGCTCAACACTGGATATTTCTCGGCTTGCCAGCCGTTTTGATAGTTGCTTGAGACTGTCATTAAACATGATTGGTATTTACTTAGCGGGGGGTATAAAATACGTGTCGATTGAAAAGCTGTTGAACTGCTTTTGTGTTAATTTAACTGATCGCTGTCATGATCTCGTTTTTGCACACAACTTGGTTATAAATACAAGGAAATACAAAGCGAGGCGTAAATCTGCCGTCATTCAGAACAGATTACAAGCGATTATTGCATCATGGAAATTTTCCGATTCAAATCATAAACCACATTATTCTTATTCAATCACTTTCGGCACAAGATAAAGGCCACCTTCAACCTGTGGCGCGATGGACTGGCACAACTCACGCTGATCGGGTTCGGTCACCTTGTCTTCGCGTAACCGCTGTACCAGATCCTGAGCATGCGACATCGGCTCAACATGAGATGTATCAACCGCCTGCATGGTTTCTATCAATGTAAAAATACCGGATAATTGCGCCAGCGTTGCTTGCGCTTCTTCTTCGCTGATCTTTATATAAGCAAGACCGGCGACTTGTTTAACATCATTTATCGATAAAGTCATATGGCATGAGAATCTTATATTAAAATAGCGCTAGAGTATCATGGCGTCGCTTATTTGACGTATCATTTTTTGATATTTTTTTACTATTAAATGCGTATTATCACCAATAAATAACGGATATTGCCACTATGTTTAATTTTCTGAACAACAATTTTTTGGGTAGCTATTTTTCAACAGACATGGCGATTGACCTGGGTACTGCCAATACGCTGATTTATGTTCGGGGCCAGGGTGTTGTACTCGATGAACCGTCTGTCGTGGCGATCCGGGAAGAAAGTGGCGCAAACAGCAAAAAGATGATCCAGCAGGTCGGTCTTGCAGCTAAACAGATGCTGGGCCGCACGCCAGGCAACATCACCGCTATCCGCCCCATGAAGGATGGCGTTATTGCCGACTTCACCGTTACCGAGCAGATGCTCAAGATGTTTATTCGCAAAGTCAATCCGCCCCGCCTGTTTTCCGCCAATCCGCGCATCGTTATCTGCGTTCCGTATGGTTCCACTCAGGTGGAACGCCGCGCCATTCGTGAAGCGGCATATGGCGCCGGCGCGCGTAAAGTGGAATTGATCGAGGAACCCATGGCTGCAGCACTCGGCGCTGATCTGCCGGTAGAATCGCCGACCGGATCAATGGTGGTCGATATTGGCGGCGGCACGACCGAGGTTGGCATTATTTCCCTGGGGGGTATTGTTTATTCCAATTCGGTGCGCGTTGGCGGCGACAAATTTGATGAGGCCATTATTAACTATATTCGCCGCAATTACGGCATGTTGATCGGCGAGGTCACGGCCGAATTTATCAAAAAAGAAATCGGTTCGGCATTTCCAGGTTCTGAAGTACGTGAGATAGAGGTAAAAGGACGTAATCTGGCTGAAGGTATTCCGCGCAGTTTTACCATTTCCAGCAATGAAATTCTGGAGGCGCTGACTGAACCCTTGAACAGCATTGCAAGTGCCGTTAAAACCGCTCTGGAACACACCCCCCCCGAGCTCGGCGCCGATATCGCCGAAAAAGGCATGGTGATGACCGGTGGAGGCGCGTTATTACGCGATATAGACCGCCTGCTCATGGAGGAAACCGGCCTGTCCGTCATCATTGCCGATGATCCGTTATCCTGTGTGGCGCGCGGCGCTGGAATTGCGCTGGAAAATATGGATCATGTTATCGGTATTTTTGCCAATGATTAGTATTATCTCAACAAGCATTGCCACATTCTCTGTGGTTGACCAGGTTTCCATAATATGTCTGTTTTCACAGTGTTATTTGAACGGTTATTGACGCTGAAAACGTAAATCTTTTTCATCCTAACATTGCTGCCCGGATCTCGGCGATTGCTTATGGTCAACTTCAACAGTCAGTCAAAAGATCAGGAAAATCCGAAGAAACTGCTGAAGCTGTTACACTATCTTTACACTTGTTTTCTGAAAGACGTACTGTAATGGACTCGACGCCTCAGTTTTTCAGGCATGGCCCCGGTCCGCTTGCTCGACTGGCTTTATGCTTTCTTCTGTCATGCCTGCTGATCGCCGAAGATTTACGCTTTAAGCATATCCCGGAGCTTCGCCAGGCTATCGCTACCGTAATCTATCCATTACAACAAGCCACACTACTCCCCATCAGGATCCATGATGTTGTACAGGAATTTATTGGCAACATGCATATTGCTGAAGAAAATGCCTACCTCAGAAAACGCTATCTGCACGACAGTAAAAAACTGTTGCGCCTGAATGCACTGGAAGCCGAAAACACGCATTTACGCAAATTACTCGGTGCAGTCAACACGATTGAGGCCAAAACAACGGCCAAAGCTGTTATGGCAGAGATACTCTATATACCACGCGATCCATTCAGCCATAAAATTACTATCGACAAAGGCAGCTTCCATGATATCCATGCCGGGCAGGTTGTCATCGACAACAAAGGTATCATAGGACAAATCACGCAGGTTTACCCTTTGGCGGCCGAAGTAACGCTGATTACCGACAGGGATCATTCTGTGCCGATACAAATCGTACGCAACAATATCCGTACCGTAATCTCCGGTACAGGCAAAAACAATGAAATCGAATTACGCTATCTGTCGGTAAATACGGATATCCGAACGGGTGATTTGCTGGTTACTTCAGGCATCGGCGGCATCTATCCCAGAGGGTTACCGGTAGCAACCATAAAAGACGTTAAGCGTCATTCGGCGGATCATTTTGCGCAAATTACCGGAACACCTGTCGCCGGTGTCGACCGTAACCGACAAGTGCTTATCCTGTCTCTTTCACCGCCACCATCGACACTATCCGATCAATCAGAACAACAGACCGAGGACATCAGACGTTGAATCCAAGAATCTTCACTGATACAAAAAAAACTTCCGGTCAATATCTTAACCAGGAAATACTGACCCCGGCAAAAACAGGATATGTTCTGCTGACGCTGACCACGGCGCTCATTCTGAATTTCGCGCCGCTTAACGCATTACTGTTCGCACTTAGACCCGATTTTGTTGCGCTGATCATACTCTACTGGTGTATCAATCAGCCGCAGCGTCTGGGTATGGCCCTGGCTTTTTGCGCAGGCCTGATGATGGATGTTCATTACGCCGGTATCCTGGGCCACAATGCCATGGTGTATTGCACCGTGGTATACATGGCTTCTGTTTTCCGCCGCCGGATCAGCATTTTCGGCTTAATGAAACAGGCTCCGCAAATCGGCCTGATACTTGTCGTCATGCAAACACTTCAGATTTTAATCGCCATGATTAATGAAGCCAATTTTCCAGGCTGGCACTTTTATCTTCCATCGTTGACCGGCACCCTGCTCTGGCCGGTGATATCTTATATGCTCAGCTTACCGCTCAGACCCAGGGACAACATCGACACGCTATGAAACAAAACATAGAACTCAGAAATCACCCGTTTGAACTCCACAAGTTCCGCAGGCGCCTGGCAATCAGTGCGGTTTTCATCATCATGCTGTTTTTGATTCTTTTTACCCGCTTTTTTTATTTACAAGTCACGCAACGCGAGCACTATCATACGCTGGCGGAAGCCAACCGCATTACAATTATGCCTTTAGTACCGAATCGCGGCCTCATCCTCGATCGTAACGGCAAAATACTGGCGCAGAATTTTTCGACCTATACGCTGGAAATTATTCCAAACAAAGTTCCTGATCTTGAAGCCGCTTTGGAAGAACTCGCAACCCTTATTGAAATTACACCCAGAGATCTCGAGCAATTCCGAAAATTGATGCGTGAAAACAGACGATTCAAGAGCCTTCCGATCCGCAATCGCCTGACCGATGAAGAAGTGGCGCACTTTGCAGCAAACCGTTACCGGTTTCCAGGCATCGAAATTCAAGCGCGCATATTGCGATATTATCCCTATGGCGAACTCGCGGCCCATGTTGTCGGGTATATCAGCCGTATCAGCGATAAAGATCTCGAACAGCTGGAAGCAATGGATGAACTGGATAATTACCGCGGCTCTCATTTTATAGGGCGTATCGGTATCGAACAGAGCTATGAAAAAGAATTACATGGCATTACCGGTTTCGATGAGGTTGAAACCGATGCTGCCGGACGTTCGGTTCAGATTTTGTCCCGCACTCCGCCTGTTTCCGGCAACAATCTGATTTTGACACTTGATATCGATTTGCAGAAAATGGTTGACGAAGCATTTGGCGACCGCCGCGGCGCGCTCGTTGCCATTGATCCCAATAATGGCGAGGTTCTGGCGTTTGTCAGCAAACCCAGTTTTGATGCCAATCTGTTTGTAGGCGGGATAGATCACGCCAACTGGAATCTGTTGAATAATTCAATCGATCGCCCGCTGAATAATCGCGCTTTACGCGGCGTCTATCCACCAGGATCAACGTTCAAGCCATTCATGGCTCTCGCCGCATTGGAACTGGGCCTCCGATCGCCCGGTTACGCCATTAGTGACGCCGGCTTTTTTAGCCTTCCCGGATCGGAACGACGCTATCGGGACTGGAAAGTAGGCGGCCATGGCCGTGTTGATCTGCACAAGTCGCTCGTTGTTTCCTGCGACACTTATTATTACAGCCTCGCACATGACATGGGAATAGACCGTATCCATAATTACATTCAACGCTACGGCCTGGGACATAAAACCGGCATCGATATACTGGGTGAAGTGGATGGCCTGTTGCCATCACAAGAATGGAAAATGCGCCGGCATAATCAGCGATGGTATGCCGGGGATACCATTTCTGTAGGTATCGGCCAGGGTTACGTTCTGGCAACCCCATTGCAGATGGCATTTTCAACAGCCATTCTCGCCAATCGCGGAAAAGCCTATCAGCCCCATTTAGTCAGAAAAATCATCAACAATCAAACCGGTTATGAAAAAGAACCGGCAAAAAAACTGTTATATACTGTCGATCATAATCCCAGACACATGGACTTGGTCCACAATGCTTTGGTCGACGTCACCCGTCCCGGCGGTACTGCAGCGAATGCGGCTGCCGGTGCAAAATACACTTTTGCAGGTAAAACCGGAACTTCGCAAGTGATAGGCATCAAGCAAAATGAGCGCTACAGAGCGGATTTGATCGCTGAACGCCATCGGGATCACGCCATGTTTGTCGCATATGCGCCCGCCGAGCACCCGGCCATTGCACTGGCGATATTGGTTGAAAATGGCGGCAGCGGCGGCGCCACAGCGGCGCCAATTGCGAGACAAATTTTTGATTACTTTTTACTTGGCACACTACCGGAATCCAAAGAAGCCAAAACAGTGGCAGCAACCCGGCATGATCATTCGCATGACCACTACCATTAATCATTTATGGCCAGCACATCCAGTTCATACCTTAAATCATCCGCGTTTGATCTGAGCAAACTATGGTATTATCTGACGCGCTATATAGACAAGTTTCTATTAATTGGCTTGCTTCTTCTGATGGCTGTGGGTTTAATCACGCTGTACAGCGCGACAGGTGGCGATACCGCCAGAGTCGGCAAACAGACGCTGCATATTTTCATTGCGCTGTTTGTCATGTGGCTGGTGGCTAACGTGCCACTGCAACAAATCATGCGCTTGGCTTTGCCCTTGTATATGACTGGCCTGATATTGCTCATCGGCGTTGCGCTGTTTGGTGAAATTAATAATGGCGCGCGCCGCTGGCTGAATATCGGCGTGACCCGTATCCAGCCTTCAGAAATTATGAAAATTGCCGTACCGCTAATGATGGCCTGGTATTTTGATAAAAATGAAATCACCTTGCGTCTGAAAGAATACATAGGCGCCACACTCATACTGATCCTACCCGTCCTGCTGATTTTGCGCCAACCCGATCTGGGCACGGCGTTACTGATCGCAGCCAGCGGTCTTTATGTGTTATTTCTTGCCGGTCTGTCCTGGCGCATCATTGCGGGATTGTTTCTTACCCTACTCGCCTGTGTTCCTGTGTTCTGGTCATTTATGCACGACTATCAGCGCAGACGCATCTTAACAATGCTTGATCCTTCTCAGGACCCCTTGGGTGCAGGCTATCATACCATTCAGTCATCGATCGCAATAGGCTCGGGCGGCATTGTTGGTAAAGGCTGGCAGAAAGGCACGCAGACACAATTAGACTTTTTGCCGGAGCAAAGCACCGATTTTATTTTTGCTGTCTTTTCAGAAGAATTTGGCTTAATTGGCAATTCTCTATTATTATTACTCTATTTAATTATCATTGGACGTTGCATGGTTATTACAGCAAACGCTCCAACGCAGTTTACAAGGCTCATCGCCGGCTCCATTACATTGACATTTTGTACCTACATTTTCGTCAATATGGGCATGGTAAGCGGCATTCTGCCCGTTGTAGGCGTGCCCTTGCCATTAATTAGCTACGGTGGAACAGCGATGGTAACTATGTTACTCGGTTTTGGTATTTTAATGAGTATACAAACACATCCTAAATTGGTAAAAACATGATGAAAAAACATTTAACACTTAGAAACATACTGCCTTCACCATCAACTGTTATTACAAAAGTGATTGTACCTTTAGTATTTTTCTCGTTATCAGGCTGTGCCAGTACATCACAATTCAATACATTAGATCAGTTTGAAGCCACAAGCGCTTCCAACCAAAAAATAGCAACCCAGGCTGGTGGCTATTATCTGGATGATGGTCCGGGAGACAACCCGCCTGACAATCTCGATGCGATTCCTGATGCCGTACCCGAATTTGAACCACTGCGTGAAATTAATATGCGGCCGTATGAAGCGATGGGAAAGTCTTTCACACCGATGACATCGCTGCAGCCTTATAAAAAACGCGGCACAGCATCATGGTACGGGCGACGCTATCATGGCAACCCCACAGCAACGGGTGAACCCTACGACATGTACAAAATGACTGCCGCGCATCCGACGCTGCCACTACCCAGTTATGTTCGCGTAACAAATACCGACAATGGCAAGTCTGTCATTGTGCGTGTTAACGATCGCGGACCGTTCCTCTCGGATCGCCTCATCGATTTATCCTATACCGCCGCACATAAACTTGACATCATTGAAGGCGGCAGTGGTGAAGTCATTGTTGAATCCATCATGCCAAACGAATACAAAGACCTGCAAATCGCCGCCGCCTCATACACTCAAAAACCCATGATTGGTGGTAAACAAAGCAGTACTGTTGCAACATATCTCCAGTTGGGTGCTTTCGGTACCGCACATAATGCCAGGAATTATCTGACCCAGATCCAGCAAAGACTCCCATCATTGAGCAAAACAATAGGCATCAGAAAAAAAGATGGTTTGTTTAAAGTCCACGCCGGCCCCTATACCAATCTGGCGATGGCGCAACAAGCTGCGAATACATTTCAACGGCGTCTCTCGATTAAGCCCGTCATGGTGATTGATTAAGTAAACACTGCGCGGATGTGAATACAATTCAATCCGCATCCGCCTAAAAAAAATCCCTACTGAAGAGTAGGGATAAAAGGGCCTCGTCATAAAATCTGCACATATGATCCATATACCATATGACAACTGTTTTCGGCCACGCATACGCCCGGCTTCCGGATCGAAAAGTATTGCGCTCATTTGCGTTAATTGACTTTAACAAAAAAATATCCATTTAAAGTCATAAGTAAATATATAATTTGCCTTTATTTCCGGAATACCTCTGTTGCTTAAATCACTGGCTCAAAAAAGCGATTCTTATAATCATGCCTGAGTTATAAATACTTTTTTCTGTGGTTGTCCTTTTGCTTTTTCATCTTTTCATCAGCACAGCAATTTCAGGCTCAATAAGAACAAATAAGAACATCTCGATAGATCAGCCCATCTTTTTTTATGACAAAATTAGACCCATCTGACCCCATGTGCATCCACGGCGATGCCGTGATCAATGAACCGATAAAAACCGTTACAATCGATAACCGTAATATCACCATTCTGGGTACGGCGCATGTTTCCAAGGCAAGCGCAAACAAAGTGCAGGAATTAATCGCTTCCGGAATGTATGACGCAGTAGCCGTCGAATTATGTCCCAGTCGGCACAAAGCGATTGTTGACCCTGATGCCATGGCGAGAATGGATTTGTTTCAGGTCATCAAAAAAGGTCAGGCCAGCATGATCGCAGCACATCTAGCGCTTGGCGCTTTTCAACAACGCATGGCCGAACAGTTCGGCATTGAACCGGGCGCTGAAATGCGTGTGGCGATTAACGATGCACAAGCTGCAAAACTCCCGGTACTTTTGATCGATCGGGAAATTGGCACAACACTCAAACGTATTTATCATAATGTTTCATGGTGGAAGCGTATCGGACTGCTCGGAGGATTAATCAGCAGCGTCATTAGTAAGGAAAAATTCAGTGAAACTGAGATCGAAAGACTCAAAGAAGGCGATGTACTGGAAAGCAGTTTCTCTCAGTTTGCGGAAGATGAAAAGGATTTATTCAAGCCCCTGATCACTGAACGCGATCAATATATGTCCGCCCGTCTGATTAAAGAAAGCAGGGAAAGTCAGTATCAACATATTCTCGCAATCGTTGGCGCCGGTCACATGAAAGGTATGCAGTACCAGATTGAAAACGGGTGCATCACAAATCCTGATGACACCATAGCCGAACTCGATGCACTGCCCAAAACCTCAAACCGGATTAAATACTTACCCTGGCTCATTGTTTTACTGATCCTGACCGGTTTTGTTATCGGTTTCATGCGCGGCCCGGAAATCGGAACGGCTATGGTTTTAGACTGGATATTGATCAACGGCGGGCTTTCAGCACTCGGCGCCGCCATCGCCCTGGCGCATCCCTTGAGCATCATCACTGCGTTCTGTGCCGCACCACTGACATCATTGAATCCGACAATAGGCGCCGGCATGGTTGTTGCCGCAGTAGAAATTTATTTTCGCAAACCCACAATCGGTGATTTTAATCGTCTGCGCAGTGATACGACGACGCTGAAAGGCTGGTGGAACAATCGTGTCACACGCATCTTATTGATTTTCATCCTGTCCACATTGGGTTCGGCAATTGGTACCTACGTTGCGGGTTTTCGAATATTTGAGCGCCTTAGCACCGGCTAAAGCGCGCTATCGGATTCCTCAATAATCTATGTTCAGCTTCTTTGAACGGCTGATAAATCCTTTCCCGCCCGAACACCCATCCGAACCACCCAAAGGGCTTTATCAATTCTGCCGCCATTACATCCGCGGAATAGAACCCTATCTGATTTTGATGGCTTTCCTGACCACTTGTCTTGCCATCAGCGAGGCCATGCTCTATGCCATCCTGGGGCAAATGGTCGACTGGCTGACGGAACAAAACACAGCGCAGTTTCTTGAAACCGAATGGCCGCTTTTGCTGGCCATGACGATTTTCATATTGGTATTCATACCGGTTATTGTGTCGTTACATTCCCTCGTGATTCAGCAGACACTCATGGGCAATTTTCCAATGCGGGTACGCTGGCTGGCGCATCGTTACCTGCTCAATCAGAGTTATGCCTTTTTTCAGCACGAATTCAGCGGACGCATTGCCACAAAAGTCATGCAGACAGCGCTATCCGTGCGTGAAACAGTCCTGAAGCTGTTGGACGTCATTCTTTTCGTCACAGTCTATTTACTAACGACCCTGTTACTCGTAGCCGATGCCAACCTGCTTTTATGCCTTCCACTACTGGTCTGGTTGATTGCGTATATCGGCGTACTGTCGTACTTTATCCCCAAACTCAAACGCATCTCCACATTACAGGCGGATGCCCGCTCACTCATGACCGGACGTATTGTCGACAGCTATACCAATATCATCACTTTAAAGCTGTTCTCCAGCGACGACCGGGAATCATCCTATGCAAAAGCCGGTATGCAGGAGTTCATGAATACCGTACACCCGCAAATGCGCCTGGCAACCGGACTGAACATATGCGTCTGGATAATCAATATGCTGCTTGTATTCGCAACCTGCGTACTCGGAATTTTATTATGGATGGACCAGGCTATCGGACCCGGCGCAATCGCTATCGTCATGAGCCTCGCAATCCGTCTGACCGGCATGTCACATTGGGTAATGTGGGAAGTGAATAATCTGTTTGAAAACATTGGCACGGTTCAGGATGGGCTCAATACACTGTCGAATACGCAAAGTGTCAAGGATGACACAGATGCTGGGACCTTACATGTTACGTGCGGCGCTATAAAGTTTGACAAAGTATGTTTCTCGTATCACGCACATCAACACGTAACCGAACCCACTGAGAAACACATACCGTGGATTTTTCATAATCTGGATTTCAGCATCGAGCCCGGTGAAAAGGTAGGTATCGTCGGCCGTTCCGGTGCCGGAAAATCGACACTCGTTAATCTGTTGCTGCGTTTTTATGATATTCAGCA
>CAZTCY010000021.1:0-32422 GCA_964612715.1 uncultured Nitrosomonas sp.
ACAAGCTGTTGACATCCAGACGCTTTAAAAACTGGATGGCGGCTCGAAGAAAAGGGAAGAATACTTAAATCCATAATGGCATGAATTACTGAAAAATATTCAACGAAAGGATATGAATCGTACTATAGTAATAATTGTGGAACTTGGTAAACCGTAAGCAACTCATACAAACACATTTTCGTTTTATACAAGATATGCAAAGAATGAATAACACATTACAATTTATTATGAATTCCGGAAAAATGTTTTGTAGCATCAAAGGGTTTATAGTCTGTCTGTTGATTATAGGGTTGGCAGCGCAAGCACATGATGTTTGGGCGCATGCGTCTTTAATTAAATCAGATCCGCCACGCAGAGCAACACTTTCGGAATCACCCTCGAAAATTCAACTTTGGTTTAATGAGGAAATCGAGACTGCGTATGCGACAGTTACTGTCGTTGATATGAATGATAAAGTAGTGTCACAGGCAACGCCTGAAAAGGTTACTGACAATCCGAAATCAATCACTCTTGCACTGCCTGAGCTTGGAGCGGGAGCATACAAGGTTCAATTCAGGGTTTTATCCATTGATGGTCATGTCGTTGACTCGAATTACAGTTTTAGAATAAAAGACAGTTCTCAGTGAAATGATAGAAATCTTAGGTGCGGCTGCTCGCTGGTTCCAGCTGACAGCGAATCTAATTATTCTGGGTAGTTGCGTTTTTTTAGCTTTAGCAGGAATAAATAAACGTGTCTACACTGCACTTTGGGTCGATAAGTTAGAAAGGCTGTTTCCTAAGCTGGCAATCAGCATTCTGATTGGATTGATTGTTACGATAGCGACAACAATCGCACATGTAACAGGCGATATCAGTAAACTGCTGGAAATCGAAGTACTGAGTAATTTTGTAGCAAACACGCGAACCGGTTCATTTTGGGCGGCACAGTTTATATTGGCTATACTGCTGTGGGCTGCGGTCATGTTGATTCGCAAAAGCGCAAGAATGTCTTGGCGGTATATGCTGACAGCAGTCATTGCCATGTTTCCGCTTATTGCTGATGCGTTGGTAAGCCATGCCGCGGCCGAAGGTATGACAGTTGTAAATGTATTGCCTTACGCGTTGCATATCATTTTTGGTGGTGTATGGCTGGGCGGATTGCCTGCCTTATTGCTGTTAAAATATGAATACGTAAAACAAGCACAAAGCAAACGAGCTAGTATTTTAGATATTCGTATTTTAGAACGATTCTCAACGCTTGCATTGCCTGTTATGTTGCTGATTATAGCAACCGGAATATGGGTTGGAGACCTTATATTTGATGGTAATTATGCGGCTCTTGCGGCTACTCCGTATGGCTGGCTACTGGTGGCGAAACTTGCATTATTAGGACTCATACTGATTATTGCATCAAGCGTGCGGTCCTATTGGCTGCCACGTTTTACTAATAGTAAAAGCAGTGAAGAAACGAGAAGCAGCGCGAGCGGAATGCGTAAATGGGTGCGAATAGAATTTCTGTGGGCGGTGATTCTTGTTTTAATCGCTACCATTCTGGCCAATAATACAACACCCGCAAAACACGCGCTGATTGAAAACTGGCCGTTCAATTTTCGCTTCTCCATTCTTGCGACATGGAATACGGACAATGTACCGATTATGGTTTGGAGTGGATTGGCGCTGGTTGCGGTTGCTTTTGGCATCATGCAGTTCGGCCGATCTGCGAAGTGGAATCTGAAGCGTCTGATCATTATTCCCTCTGTCGTATTTTTTCTGGGCTTGGCAATAGCATTACCGCCATTGTCGATTGAAGCATATCCGGAAACGTATCGTAAGTCACCAGTTCCTTTTGATGCAATTTCAATCGCGTATGGCGCTAAAAATTATGCCGAGCATTGTGTTGAATGTCATGGCTATCAAGGAAAGGGAGATGGTATTAAGGCGCGCACGTTATCGACAGTTCTGCCCGATATGCTGACTGAACCGCATACTGTTGAGCATACACCCGGCGATTTCTATCATTGGATTACTCATGGTATGAAGGCAACGGATATGCCAGGTTATAAAAGTAAATTAACCGAAGAAGATCGTTGGGATTTGGTAAATTATGTGTTTGCCTTGTCTCGCGGTTATCAGGCCAGAATTTTGTCTCCCGAGATAATTCCCAATAGGGCGAATGTTCAGCCCCCGGTATTTTCATATAGCACACACGACGGATCGAGTGGAGCTTTACAAGATTTCCGTAACAATAAACCGGTTTTGTTAGTTGTTATTTCATGGCCGGAATCTCAGGCGCGTATAGAGCAGCTCAAGGCGGTTTATACAAAATTAGGTGTACAGAATGTAGAGGTTTTGATCGTTCCGGCGCATGAATTAGGACCGGATGCCTTTGAAGCGGTAATCCAAAATCTGCCTTATTCGATGGTTATTGAGAATGCACAGGAAATAGCAGATAGCTACGCGCTTTCGCGACGCACCATAAGCCATCCCGATTTGCTGGGCCGTGGATCAATGCCGGACCATATGGAGTTTTTAATTGATCGATCAGGCTATTTACGCGCGCGCTGGATACCTTCGTCAGAAGAATCAGGTTGGGAAAATGTTGATTTACTGATAGAACAGATAGAACGATTAAATAATGAAAATTTATCGGTATCTCTGGCAAAAGACTATCTGTTTTAAGAACCTGTTCAAGATCTCACTGAAGGGCGCATTGCGGTGTTGAAATCGAATTCAAAATGTTCACATACTTCAAAGTATGCTCCGCTTTTTACTCGGCGCAAGCGCCTCGCCCTACGGGCCAGCCTTACGGCTGTTCGCTGCGCTTTGCTTGCGTCGTTCGATTTTGCCTTACACTGTACCCCTTGATCGAGATCTTGAACAGGTTCTAAGATCGGATGGTCAATAAGAAGCAATTTAACCGCATAAAACGATACTTTCCGTGGTCTCACGGGGGTACGTGGATGATCTGCACGTGATCAGAGGGACTATTTACGTCATAAAATAATGGTTTTGCAATGGAAAGATGCTCTCCATGGCTATGGCCCGCCCAAAACGTCGTATAACCGTTTTGTACGCTGGGGCCGTATGGATACATGTTCAATCACATCTGCGTTGAGCTGGCCCGGCAAAGCCGAAACACCTGTAGAGACCTTTGCACGGCGAAAAGGAACTTAATCATGTGAAAATAGTATAATACTGTTTTTATGCATAAAATTACTTATCATGGGCTTAAGTTTAGCTGATAGTTTTGTTGCCCGCCGAACACGCAAAGGCAATTTTTTAAATCAAATAGATCAGCTAATTGACTGGTCGCCTATCGAAAAGACAATCGCACAGTACTATGCCCCCGTATCCGATGCTACGGGCCGTCCCGCCTATCCGGGATTACTGTTATTCAAAATGCTGCTGGTTGGTTTGTGGGATGGTGGTCTCAGTGATGAATCAGTTGAAGACATGGCCAACGCTAACCTGCATGTTATGCGGTTTTTAAGATTGGATCTGGAAGACGCTGTTCCGGATCATTCGGTGCTTTCCCGATTCAGGACGTGTTTGACGACGGCACAAGCCTGGGATGGTTTACTGGAGCAGATCAACCAGCAAATTCAAGCACACAATGTTACGGTAACGAAAGGCTATCACGTTGATGCGAGCATTACACACAGTCCGCGAAAGCCCAGGACAAGACCGACGTATGAGGTCGTGAATGATCGCGAAGATCGAAATGATGAAACAGACGCTCAGGAGAACATGAAATTTGTTGAAGTTTCACAACCTGGTGTGGATGCCGATGCACGCTGGGTTAAAAAGGGTTGCAAATCCGTATTTGGTTACAAGCAGCATACAGTGGTTGATGACAATGGTTTGGTTATAGCGGTGCAGACAACTGCCGCCAATCAGCATGACAGCAAGCCTGGCACTGCTTGATAAAGCTGGAATCAAACCGGGAAGCAGGCTTCATGCTGACAAAGCCTATAGCAGCCAGAAGCATAAAGAAGCTTTGAAAGCATCGGGTATCAGAAACGGTATTCAGGATAAGGCGGTGAAGAACAAGCCACTGACTGCGCGGCAATTGCAGCGTAATCGACTGATTACCCGATTGCGTTATGTTGTTGAACGTACATTTGGCAGCCAGGCACGTTGGTTCAACAGCAAAATTCTGCGTTACCGAGGGCTGGAAAAGGCGCATGCATGGCATATTTTACAAGCCATGGCATATAACCTGAAAAGGTTACCGAAATTGTTTATTAAAAGTTTGACGAGACAGGAGAAATACGTCTTTTAAACAGAAAACCGGTAGAAAACACCGGAAAACAAGGCAAATTTGTATTAATTCATGCTTTTTTCATAGAAATTTATAAAAAATTGAGCAAACCGGATTGAAATTGCATATTGTTTTCCTGGATTTTATGAAGACAGAGGTTTTGCAAAGGTCTCCTGTAATCGATTAATGATCGATACCACCTATCTCAAGGCGCACCGCATGGCAGCCAGCCCACTGAAAAAGGGGATGTTTCCCCGTTGTATCGGTCGCACGAAAAGCTACGAGCACTTCACGCGTACGGACGAAACCCGGGTTTACATTGCCATGATCCGCATTATGTTGAGGCGCTTGGCCTCAAACTGAAATTTCCAAACGGTTTCTAACCTGAATAATTCAGCATAGCGTCAACTGATCTGTAAATACCGGAGAACAAATTGTCAGGTATTTGCAAGGAATGTGTCCGGCATTCAGGTATCATTCAGGTTCCTTTGATTACAATCGCCTGTTAAAGTAAGCTATATATAAAGGAAAGGAATCTCCAGATTTTAAGTTTTTAAAAGAAGCTTAGATGACCATTTAATTTAACATTGATCAAATCGGATATTCCTATACCATGCTGTACTCAGACATATTTCTGAATCAATATTCTCATCAAATCCTATTTTCGAAAAATTCTAAAAATCCCTATGTGATGATGCAGACCTTTAACTTACGGTACATTCTTTTTAGTCTGTTTATTTTTTTTTATTCATCGCTACTTTCAGCTCAGGGCATTGCCAAACTGACCATTGAGGAATTGCAGCAAATTGGCTTGCAAGCCAATGGACTGGTGCAGGCAGCCCGCTCACAAGTTGATATGGCTGCGGCTGGTGTAGTGGCAGCCAGGGCCTATCCCAATCCGAACGTCACAGTAAAGGTAGGGCCGCAAAGCAAGCGAATGCCAGCATCAATAACTGGTCCGGCAAACGATTATCGTGAAGTAAACGTCACTCAGCCTATTGAGAATCCTTTTTTCCGGTCCGCCCGCATCGGTTCGGCTGAGGCGATTGTAGGCGCGAGACAAGCGAGTCTGGATCAGGTGCGAGCAGATCTTGCTGCGCAGCTGCGTGTACGTGCTTACGAACTGATCCTGCGTCAGGAACAGGCGCAAATGGAAGCAAGCATTTTCGATCTGATGAAGGAAATTCAGCGTCGCATTAAAGTCAGTGTGGAAGTCGGTGAAACTGCGCGTTTCGAGTTGATCAGAGCGGATGCTGAAGTGCTGGGTGCGGAGAATCGCATGGAAGCAGCCCGTTTGAATGCCGAGCGTGCCCGTGTTGCATTGATTCAACTGGCAGCAGGTGCTTTGCAAAGTGGTTTTGAAATAGATGCTTCGCTCAGTGATCCGGTGAAGTTTCCGCCGCTGGAAACATTACGCGAGGAAATAGGACGTCAGAATCCTGACATTCAGAGGCTGGAAGCAGAGCAAAACAGTGCCAGCCAGAGAATTGATCTGGAAAAAGCGTCTGTTCTGCCGCGTGTGAATATTTTGTATGAGAATTATACCGATGCCCAGTTTTCCACTAATGTGGCGGGTTTAAATCTGGAAATTCCTATATTTTACAGACGCCGTGGCGAAATCGATACCGCGGTTTATGATTCAGCCCGCATTCGTGAAACATTGGAATACCGCCGTTTTGAACTTGGTCAGTTGCTTGAATTGGCATGGCAGGCTAAAGAAATTGCCCGTCGCAGGATTGAAATGTTTGAAGGCGGAATTGTCAAACAAGCGCAACTTGCACTCGATATCGCACAAACAGCTTATCGCCTCGGAGAACGTGGTTTTATTGAAGTGCTGGACACGCAGCGTGTGCTGCGCGGCGTGCTGGCTGAATTACTGCAAGCACGTTTTGAACTCCAGTCAGCGGCGGCTGAAATAGATCGCCTACGCGCCCATTATCCCAAGGAGTATATCATCGAATGAAATTTTTATTTCGTACTCACGTTTTCGTTCTGATCGCTGTTTTTTTTGTTGCGGCATGCAGTAATGGCGATAGCGCAACGGATCAGCCTAAAACAATTGAAACCGGAGAACCTGTTGACGTTAACAGGATCACGCTCAGTGAAGGCATGATGCAGCGTATCACAGTCGATCAACTGAAATTGATTAAGATGGCTGACAAAATTCATGTACCAAGCCAGATCAGAGTCGATGAACAGAGACTCATTCGTGTCGGTGCAAATGTGACCGGACGAATTGTTGAAGTGTACGCGAATCTTGGTGACAGCGTTAATGCAGGTGTTGTACTGGCACGTATTGCCAGTCCCGAATTAAACCGGGCGCAGCTTGATTATCTGCGCGATTATTCTGTAATGCAGCTCAACGAGCGCGCCGTCTACCGCGCAAAACTTTTATTCGAATCGGATGTTATCCCGGCAGCGGAACTGCAACGCCGCGAGACAGAACTTCAGGTTTCGCGTGCCGAACTGAGTGCAGCTAAAGATCAGCTGCGGCTGTTAGGTGTCAATGACACTGCACTCAGAGAACTGATAAGGCGTGGAAATATTCTCCCTTCTGTTCCGATTGCCGTGTCAAAAAACGGAACGGTGATTGAGCGTAATGTGGTTGCCGGCCAGGTTGTTCAGCCGTCTGATCCATTATTTAAAGTGGCTGATTTGTCGACAGTCTGGGCCGTGGGCGATGTACCCGAACAGATTGCGCGGAACGTGATGGTGGGGCAGCATGTGGAAATCCAAGTCCCTGCTTTGGAGGATATTATCCTTGATGGCCTGATTGTATTCGTAGCGGATACAGTCAATCCAGTAACGCGTACGGTAATGGTCAGGACGGTAGTTGAAAATCCTGAGCGTAAGCTCAAGCCTTCTATGCTGGCGAGCATGCGTATCATCGAGAGTCCGCGTGAACTGCTTGTTCTTCCGGAAGAGGCTGTTGTTCGTGAAGCCAATCGGGATTATGTCTATCTTGCTGAAGCAGACAATCATTTTCTAAGAGTGCCGGTAGAGTTGGGACCGGAAATGGGCAATGTGCGTCCGGTGCTTGCGGGGGTTTCCGCCGGTCAGAATATTGTGGTGAGTGGCGCTTACGATCTCGATAACGAGCGCAAGCTCTCTGAACTGGACTAATCACAATGCTTTATTCATTCATCAACGTAATGTTGCGGCAGCGATTGCTGGTCGTGGTGATTTCGCTGGTTTTGATCGGTTTCGGTTTAAGAGCGGCTTCAAAGCTTGCCGTAGATGCATTCCCGGATGTCACCAACATTCAGGTTCAGGTTGCAACTTTATCACTGGGCCGCAGTCCGGAAGAAATCGAGCGTCTGATCACTGTGCCTGTTGAAATTGCCATGACTGGCCTGCCCGGTCTGGTTGAAATGCGTTCCCTGAACAAGAGTGGATTGTCGCTGATTACACTGGTTTTTACCGATGAAACCGATGTGTTCTTTGCCCGCCAGTTGGTTATGGAACGGCTTATCGGTGTCAGAGAACGGCTCCCGGTCGGTGTTTCTCCAGAACTTGGTCCGGTATCGACGGGATTGGGGGAGGTTTATCAATACACGCTGGATCATCCTGACGACGGCGAGCGCGAGCTTTCCGTAGAAGAATTGACCGAACGGCGCACTATACAGGACTGGGTTGTGCGACCTATGCTGCGCTCGATACCGGGGGTCGCCGAGATCAATTCGCTGGGAGGGTATCAAAAGCAGTATCATGTTTTGATTAACCCGGAAAGACTGCGGCATTATGATCTGACACTATCCCAGGTCGATCATGCGCTGGCACTTAATAATGCCAACGCCAGCGGTAATATTCTTGCGCTCCATGCGGAGCAGTATCTTATCCGTACTCAGGGATTGATCACAACACTGAAAGATATTGAAAATATCGTCCTTAAGGAAATCGATGGTGTGCCAGTTTTTGTGCGCGATGTCGCCGAGGTGAAATTCGGCGCGCAGGTGCGTCAGGGTGCAATGATCAAAGGCGGGTATACCGAATCTGCCGGTGGCATCGTGATGATGCTGCGCGGTGGAAATGCCAAGGAAATTGTGACCCGGATCAAGGAAAGAGTCGCCGACCTCAATGAACGTAACCTCTTACCTGGCGGGCTGCAGATTGTTTCTTTTTATGACCGTACCGATCTTGTCGACGCCGCATTGTGGACAGTCACCAAGGTGTTGATTGAGGGTATTATCCTTGTAATTGTCGTGTTGTTCATTTTTCTCGGGGATGTGCGCTCCAGTCTGATTGTTGTGGCAACATTGATCATCGCGCCATTGATTACCTTTATGGTCATGAATCATCAGGGTATTTCAGCCAACCTGATGTCTCTGGGAGGGCTGGCAATCGCCATCGGGTTAATGGTCGACTCGACCGTCGTGGTCGTGGAAAATGTTTACCACCGACTGGGGCATGCGGGTAATACCTTAAAAGAGAGGCTGCAGGTCATAGCTGATGCCGTGGTAGAAATCGGTACGCCGCTTATTTTCGGCATTTCGATTATTATCCTGGTTTTTCTGCCTCTGATGACGCTTGAGGGCATGGAAGGCAAAACATTCAGTCCACTGGCTTACACGATCGCGATCGCACTGGCCATATCGCTCATCGTATCGTTGACATTGTCACCCGTGTTGTGTGCTTATGGTTTGAAGGGCGGTGCCGATCATGATACGCCGGTTATCGCTTATCTCAAGGCAAAATACCGCAAGCTACTGAACAAAGCGCTGGCAAACGAAAAAACCACGATCATGGTTGCTGTGGGATTGCTGAGTACGTCATTTATATTGTTTCCGTTTCTCGGTACGTCATTTATTCCGACAATGAAGGAAGGTGCTTTGACGCCGGTTATCATACGCGCACCTTCGATTTCGCTGGAAAACTCGGTTAAAGTTGAAACAGAAGCTATGAAACTGATTGCAGCCGTTCCGGGTGTGCAAAGCGTTGTCTCCAGACTAGGGCGCGGCGAATCGCCTGCCGATCCGGCCGGGCCGAATGAGTCGGATCCAATCATCACGCTGGATCCCGATTCCGGCCGGACGCAGGAAGAAGTGGATGCCGATATTCGTAAAGTATTATCGGTATTGCCTGGCGTCAGCATAGTCATATCGCAGCCGATTGCGCAACGTGTTGATGAAATGGTAACCGGCGTCCGCTCTGAGGTTGCCGTCAAGATTTTTGGCGATGATCTGGAAGAGTTGCGTGTTCTGTCCGAAAAAGTGGCGCGTATCATCAAGTCGGTCAAAGGTGCGCGCGATATTCGTATCGAACGTTTGTCGGGACAGCAGTCGCTGGTGGTGGATATTGATCGTGCGGCGATTGCACGGCATGGCTTGAATGTCGCCGATGTCAACGAGCTGATCAGCACGGCGGTGGGCGGTAAGGATATTACCAATGTTTTTGAAGGTGAACGCCGTTTTTCACTGGTGCTTCGTCTGCCGGTGGATTATCGCGATAATGTCGAGGCTATCCATGATCTTTTATTGCGCACGCCGACAAAAGCGCCATCGGGTAGTGGAAATCCCATTCAGGGCGGTGCGCTGATTCCGCTGCATTCAGTCGCCACAATACAGGTTGTTGACGGGCCTGCGCAGATTTCCAGGGAGTTTGCCAAGCGTCGCGTCGTTGTTGGCGCTAATGTACATAATCGCGATCTGGGCGGGTTTGTTGAGGAATTACAGCAGCTTGTGGCCAGGGAGATTCAATTGCCGCCTGGTTATTATTTTGAATGGGGTGGGCAGTTTGAAAACATGGAACGCGCGATGGCGACATTGTCCGTGATCGTGCCGATCACTATTGCGGCGATCTATTTTCTGCTGTTTATGTTGTTTAATTCGCTCAAGCTGGCGGCGCTGATCATCATGGTACTGCCGTTTGCCTCAATCGGCGGCGTTATGGGGCTTTTCATTACCGGAGAATATCTGTCTGTCCCGGCTTCGGTAGGCTTTATTGCGTTATGGGGTATCGCAGTACTGAACGGTGTCGTATTGATTTCCTATGTGCGTGGTCAGCGCGAAGCGGGTGTGGATGTACCTACATCAGTGATGCGTGGATGCGAGCAGCGTTTCAGGCCGGTGCTCATGACTGCGACAGTGGCGATGCTCGCACTGGTGCCATTTCTGTTCGCGACCGGCCCGGGCTCCGAAGTTCAGCGTCCTCTGGCAATTGTCGTTATCGGCGGACTAATTACGTCAACATTACTGACACTGGTTGTTTTACCAACACTTTACCGTTGGTTTGACGTTAAGTCGGCAAAAGAGACTGAGGAAAGCGATCATGATGGCGCGAAGCCTGTATCTGAACACAGCGATAGACCTGATGCAGATGAAGCCGCATCCGTTCCGGGCCATACGGGAGCAGCGCCAGCCAATACAGAGCCCGTAAAATTGACATGATGACGCTGCAAACGGATGCTGCGTAAGGTAAAAACCATCTATTCATCTTCTGCAATAATAAGGTTGTATGTGATTGAGATGCCTGAACCCTCTGGAAATGGGCGTTCAGGCATGTGTTTTTTTATGAAAACCATTGCTTCCGGAAGCGATTCTTCATACTATTCTTCCGCATAACGATTTTCTTTCATTTGAATTCACGCAAAAACAAGTCATGAGCCGCAGCAAGAAACAATCCCGCCCTGCCGCTTTAACGGTGCGGCCGGTGATGTCATTCCGGGATATGGGTGATTTTATCGAAGTGCCTTGGCGTATCTATGCTGACGATCCATTGTGGATTCCGCCGCTGCGCCTTGAACGCCGTTTTCACTTTTCAAAATATAATCCGTACCTGCGGCATGCTGAATGGCAGGCCTGGGTTGCCTATCGGAACGGTCAGCCGGTGGGAAGAATCAGTGCACAGATTGATGAATTGCACCTGGAACGTTATGGTGTCGAAACCGGCCATTTCGGTTTGCTGGAATGCATTAATGATACCGAAGTCTTTAATGCGCTGATTTTGCATGCGGAATCATGGCTCGCGGCCAGGCACGCACGTCAAATCACCGGTCCGTTTAATTTGTCCATTAATCAGGAATGCGGCATTCTGGTCAGTGGTTTTGATACTCCGCCGGTGATCATGATGCCGCATTCCGCGCGCTGGTATCCGCAGCTGCTGGAGGAGCAGGGTTATTATCCGGTTAAAGATATGCTGGCTTACTGGATAAGAACCGATTTTGAATTGCCCTGGGTCATGCAGCAACTGATCAAGCGCTATGCCGGCCGGATTCATGTCAGAGCGATAAACCGGAAACAGTTTGCTGTGGAAATGGAAATTCTGCGGGATATTTTTAACGATGCCTGGTCAGAAAACTGGGGGTTTGTGCCTTTCACCCAGGCAGAATTTGCTGAACTCGGTAACAGCCTGAAATTTTTCGTTGCTGACGAATATATCCAGATTGCGGAAGTCGATGGTTATCCTGCTGCTTTCATGGTCGCATTGCCTAATCTGAATGAAATTTTTGCTGAATTGAACGGTAGCTTGTTTCCCTTGGGCTGGTATAAACTGATCAATCGGTTGAGGAAGCATGAAATACGCACAGCGCGTATACCTTTGATGGGTGTGCGTAAGCGATTTCACAATACGTCTTTGGGAATGGCGCTGGCCTGCACGGTCATCGATGCGCCGAGGCAAGTCGGGTTGGAACACGGTATTGAAGGCGTGGAATTATCATGGATTCTGGAAGATAATAAACCGATGCGTGGAATTCTCGATCATCTGGGCAGCAAGGCCTATAAACGCTATCGTATATTTGGAAAAACACTTTGAATCCGCAAAAGGAAAAAAAACAACCGAAATTTGCAGCACTGGTACTCGCCGCAGATCGTACGGCATCCGATCCTGTTACGCTGCACACAGGTGCCGCATGCAAAGCGTTTGCAAAGGTGGGCGGCGAACCGATGATTATCCGCGTACTGGATGCGCTGACCGCATGTGATCTGGTTGATGGTGTGGTGTTGTGCGGACCGTCTAAAGCACGGCTTGATGATTGTCTGCCATTAAAACGGCGTATCGATTCCGGGGAAGTGACCTGGCTGCCGAATATGGAATCACCCAGCCGCAGCGCTGAGTACGGTCTGAATTATCTGTCCGGCGATATGCCGGTGCTTCTGACGACTGCAGATCATGCGTTGCTGACGCCCCAGATTGTGCGGCATTTTTTAACCGAATCACTGAAATCCGGTTTCGACGCAACCGTGGGTGTGGTCACCGATATCCAGATGTCAGCAGCATTTCCGGATGCAAAACGAACCGTTTTCCGGCTCCGGGATGGCGGTTTTTGTGGTTGTAATCTGTTTACATTCAGTCCGCAGGGACGCAAGCTGGTTCATTTCTGGCGTCAGGTCGAGGATTTGCGTAAAAAACCCTGGCGGTTGATAGCCCAGATCGTCAGTCCAGGCGTAGTGTTATCTTATGTGTTCGGGCGTTTATCGCTGGAACACGCGCTTGATACCTTGACCGCCAGGTCGGGTGTGCGTGTGAAAACAATTGCACTGCCGGATCCGCGTGCAGGTATTGATGTCGATAAGGTTGAAGATTTGTTGCTGGCTGAATCCATTATCAATAAAGCGCCTGTTTCATTTTTTCAGCGTAACAACGTGTTGTGACAGATTTTTGGGGACGATGACGGGTATTGGATATGAGGATCATTGAGCGCTATATCACGCGCGAACTTACATTGCCGTTTATCGTTGTGATTTTGATTCTGGTTGGTTTGTTTGCCAGTTTCAGCAGTGCACGTTTTCTTGCCGGCGCAGTCACAGAAACACTCGGTCTGGTAGCCCTCTTTAAACTGGTTATGCTGAAAACGCTGATCGCGATGGAAGTGCTGATACCTGTGGCGCTCTATATTGCGATCATCAGCGGTCTGAGCAGATTAAATAAAGATCAGGAATTAAACGTGCTGCGTGCCGCGGGCATCAGCGGAAGACGCATCGTCTTTATCGTGCTGATGATGGCGATACCTGTTGCAATTATCAGCGGCATACTGTCATCTTATGTACGACCCTGGGCTTACGCTGAAAATTATATTCTGGATGCACAAGCCGAAGCGGAATTGAATACAAATCGTTTTCAGGCAGGACGTTTCTATGGCAGCGAACGCAGCGGCCGGGTTGTCTACGTGCAAAGCAAGGATGACATCAACAAACAGATGAACAACGTTTTTCACTATATCAAGACACCGGAAACCAGTGAAATCATCTTTGCCAAAGAAGCGGTGCAGGTACAGCCAACGTGGGAAGAACGTCCAACCATCGTATTGTCCGAAGGTTATCTGTATCAGTTATCGCGCGCTGCTTCCAAAGATGACATGATTCAATTCCAACAGTTAACGTATTTTACTGACAGCGAGCTTGCGCTGCGTTATCGTCGCAAGGCCGCGCCGACCCGGATGCTCTGGGAATCTGAAGAGCCCTGGGAAATCGCGGAATTGCAGTGGCGGATTTCCCGTCCGGTGGCAACCCTGCTTCTGGCGTTAATCGCGGTGACCTTTATTCAAACCGTACCGCGGCAGGATAAGGCAACCCGGACTTATCTGCTCGCTGCTATCGTGTTTGCTGTGTATTACAACTTGAGCGGTCTGGCGAAAAACTGGGTTGAACAGGGTGTCATCAATACAACAGTAGGCGTCTGGTGGCTCTATGCGGTGATGTTTGCCGCTCTGCTGCTGTATGCGTTAAAGCCCGGGCAGAAATTGTTATCACTTCGATAATGATTATTTATCGTTATATTGCTCTTCAGGTATTGACTGGTCTGGTGATCGCAACCGCCGTTCTTCTGCCGCTGTTCAGCTTCTTTGATTTGCTTGATCAGCTTGATGATGTCGGCAAAGGCACCTACCGTACTGTCGATGCATTTATGTATACCGCGATGTTATTGCCGCGGCGTTTTATTCAGATTGCGCCGTTTATTGCGCTGCTCGGTACGGTTGCGGCATTGGGCGCGCTGGCGGTTAATTCCGAGCTGACTGCGATGCGCGCGGCAGGCTTTTCACCGATGCAGATCAGCCTTGCGCCGGTGGCTGTCGGCATCATGTTGATTGTGCTCATTGCCGTGCTCGAACAGTCTTTTGCGCCGCAGCTCCAGCAAAAAGCCATTTCAAACCGGGCTGTGGCGTTGAATCAAACAGCCGAACTGGGTCAAGGGTTGGGTATCTGGACGCGCAATGAGCGGAATATACTTCGAATCGGTTATATGGTGCATGCGAAAGAAGCCGCAGATATCGAAATTTTGCGTCTGGATGAGTCGGGTTTTTTATTGGCGCATATTCAGGCGGAATTTGCCGATGTTCGCAGTAACGAACCCTGGATTCTGCGTAATGCCGCTATCCGTAAATTTTCCAAAAATGACATTAAGCTCACCCGCTTCAAAAGGCTGAACTGGGATTCGTTTCTCAACCCGGAAGATATCGCAACACTGACCAAGCCGCCGGAGAGTCTTGCGCCTTATGAATTGGTGCGTCATGTCGATTTTCTGCGTAATACCGGTCAGGATGCCGATGCCTATGCGCTGGCTTTATGGCGTAAAGCGGGCAGCGGTTTGTTGACAATTGCCATGTTGTTGCTTTCAATTCCGTTTGTCTTCGGCTCAGTCCGCACCGGCCTGGGCAATAAGCTCGTTTTGGCGGCATTGATCGGCGTTGCTGTTTATTTGCTCGATCAGATTCTGGCCAATGCGGGCCTGTTATTACGTCTGGACCCTGCATTTGTCGCGCTTGCACCGAGTACAATCCTTATTTCACTGGCCATTGTCTGGCTCAGAAGAATTTTTTAAACCTTTCATATTGTAGTAGCATGTATCAAACGATACGGGCGTTTGGTACGCATTACCTTAAAATAAGAAATATCATTCCAGTGGATGGATAACACATGCTAAAACCGACCTATATTTATCTTACCGGCAAAAGCGAAATCAAAATCTGGGGATTGAATGGGCGTGAGCGTTTGCAGCGGATGATCAGACCCATTGAAAATGCCAGACTGACCGAAAAAATTGACACGCTGCCTGAAAATGCGTCTTTATTGATTGTGAATGCCGATTATATATTTGATGCCAGAGTATTAAACGCCTTGCTGGTCATCAAAAATCAAATGGCGCTGTACAGCCATGACAGGCAACTGGTTGCCATGCGGGTTTTGCGCGAACAGGGCGCACGTTATCTGCAGTTGTTTGAACGGCAAAATAAAGACAATATCCTGGTTTCAGCGTTGCCGAGCTACACAGTGGATGATCTTAAGATCGACTTTCAGCAGAATCTGAAGAAGAAAGATCCGCCTTATATTTTGCCGATTACTGAAAGTAATTATAGACTGCTGGAAAAGGAATTATTTTCGGGGTCGTATAAAGGCGTCACCGACCTGGTGACCAAATGGATCTGGCCGCTGCCTGCTTACTGGTGCACGCATCTGTGCGTGCGCTATGGCTGGAAGCCAAACCATGTGACATGGTTCAGCGTGCTGTTTGCCATTCTGGCGGGCGTTGCCTTCTGGTATGGTTTTTTTGCTGTCGGATTGGTCATGGGATGGTTCATGACTTTTCTGGATACCGTAGACGGTAAACTGGCCCGGGTGACGGTTACCTCGAGTCGCTTGGGTGATGTGCTCGATCACGGGCTCGATATTATCCATCCCCCGCTCTGGTATCTGGCCTGGGGTATTGGCCTGGCAGGTACGCTGACGCCCATCGGCAATCTGAATTTACTGATCTGGATGATGTTTTTTGGTTATATCGGCGGGCGCCTGTGCGAAGGTGCCTTCCAGCTCTGGTTGTCAAAGTTCGATATGTTTATCTGGCGAAAATTCGATTCGTTCAATCGTCTGATTACCGCGCGGCGTAATCCTAATCTGATTTTACTGACGTATGGATGGTATATCGGGCAGCCGGACCTGGGCTTGTTACTGGTCGTGGCCTGGCATTTGATTTCGACCGCGATACTGACCGGCCGTCTTATCGCTGGATGGCAGGTATGGCGGAAAGAGGGCCAGTTGCGTTCATGGTTGCAGGACATAGACCCGGCGCGTGACCGTGACATACTGGCGGTAAAACTGTTTACACGCGCACCGATTGATCCAAGGAAGATCTAGCATGTCACACGCTGGCGGGAAATTGTATGATCACGCTGGATTAATCAGCCCGTGACCATCGTATCAGACATTGACCGGTTAAAATCCGGTTCCGCCCGGATCGGCCTGGTGCTGAATCCGATGAGCGGTCAGGTGAAGAAACGCAAGGACGTTATTCTTCAGGTGGCGGAACAGATTCCCAATGGCACAATCTGTCAGGCCAGCGATGCAGTGGGTTTTGTCACGGCTGCGAATCATTTGATTCAATCCGGTATTGATTTGCTGGTGATTATCGCCGGAGACGGTACATCGCATGCGATACTCAGCCACCTGTTTGCGACATTGCCTGAAGCGGAGTGGCCGATACTGATGATTATACCGGGTGGTACGACCAATATGACACCACTTGATCTAGGCATGCGCGGAAAACCGGAGAAAATTCTGCACCGGCTGGCAGCATATCTGCAGGGAGCGCATGCACCGGCTTCCGGACTGGTGCAACGTCCGGTATTGCGTATTGCGCAAAATGGACAGCACACAATCTATGGCATGTTTTTTGCAGTTGGACTGGTCGCGCGCGGCGTTAAATTTTCACGCAGCAGTGTCAAGCAACTCGGGATCACAGGCGGTGTTTTTACATTCATGATCATGATGCGTTCATTGGCCGGAATGATTCTGGGCAGTAATCAAAGTGCATGGGCTCCGGTTACCATGACCATAACGCGGGAAAATGGTGAAAAGTCACAAGGCACGTATCTTTTTGCACTGATCAGTGCGCTGGACTGCCTGCTGCTGAATTTGCGTCCGTACTGGGGGAAGGAAGCCGCGCCATTGCACATCACCTGGGTTGATCAGCAACGCAAGAAACTATGGTGTTCAATTTGGCCGCTGCTGGCTGGCCATGGTCATGTGCTCAAGGCGCAGGATGGCTATCACAGTCATAATGCCCGCATGCTGGAGTTGCAATTGGATGATGAGTATATCGTTGATGGTGAGCTCTATCGTTCTGCCGATCCTGAAGAACCGCTGCGCATTACGGCGACCCGGCCTGTCTCATTTCTTGTGCTTTAGACCGAGAGGACAATGATACCCTTTGCATCCGTTTCGAACGCATCACCACCCGAAGCATTGCTTGCCGTAGTCGCCGAGCACAGTACGCGCAGTGTATCACCGGATTTTCAGGTTCTTGTTCAGGCTTTGCTTGAGCGCTATAAAACGGCCGCCGATGCGGTGATTCTGTATGGCTCATGTTTGCGCTCCGGAGAACTGGACGAAGGTATTGGCGACCTGTATGTGCTGGTTGGCGATTACCGCAGCGCATATACCAAACGCTATTTGGGTATCCTGAATGCCTGGCTGGCCCCTAATGTGTTTTATATTGAAATACCGCATCAGGGGAGGACGCTGCGCGCCAAATATGCGGTCATATCCACGTCGGATTTTGAGAAAGGCGCACGTTACTGGTTTCACTCGTATATCTGGGCGCGATTCGCACAACCTTCCCGGTTGCTGTTTGTGCGTGATGAAGCAAGCCGGCAGCGTGTATACCATGCGCTGGCCTATTCAGTAATGACGTTTCTGACATCGGGCGGAAAAGCGCTGGAGAATACTGTTTTCACGGTTGATGATATCTGGACGCAGTGTCTGATGCTCAGCTATGCAGCGGAATTGCGCCCTGAAAGCGAAACACGCGCACGGCATCTGGCTGAACATAATCATGCCGATTTTGCGCAATTGATGCATGCGGCTTATCCTGCGTTAAATGCCATGTTCACCCGGCAGTCCGATATTGAAACTTATTTATGCCACAATCGGACCGGGACGCGCCGCCTGGCCTTATGGCACTGGCGTCTCAGACGCTGGCAGGGTCTTGTGCTGTCGATTCTGCGCCTGTCCAAGGCTACACTGACTTTTCGCGACAGTCTGGAATATGCGGCCTGGAAAATAGAACGGCATACGGGTATCCGCATTGAAATTACACCAGCGGCACGCCGCTTCCCGATTATCTGGGGGCTAAAAGCCCTGTGGCACTTGTTACGCCGCAGCGCAACGCGATGACTCGATTGGTAGAAAGCAATTATTCAATTCAACAACAATAATGGAGTGAGTCATGAACAGATCATACTTATTTTTTGCATTGATATTACTGCTGGCGCTTGGCGCATGTTCCACGCTTTATTATGAAGGTCTTGAAAAAATAGGCATTCCTAAAAGAGATGTTATGGTGCATCGCGTGGAAAAAGCGCGGGACACGCAGGAAGAAACCAAGGAACAATTCAAATCCGCACTGGCGCAGTTTACTGCTGTGACTCATTTTCGTGGCGGTAATCTCGAAGCCGTGTATAACAAATTGAACGACGCGTATGAAGCCAGCGCCCGTAAAGCGGAAGAGGTGCGCAGCCGTATCGAAGATATTGAAGATGTGTCTCAGGCTTTATTTGCTGAATGGGAGCAGGAAATTACCCAATACAGTAACGCCAATTTTAAACGCAGCAGTCAGGATAAACTGAATGCGACAAAAAAACATTATCAGCAGCTGATAACCTCGATGAAGAATGCCGAAGCCAAAATTGCACCGATTCTTACCGTGTTCAGAGACCAGGTCATGTTCCTGAAACATAATCTGAATGCGCAGGCGATCACTTCCCTGAAGGGCGAGCTGGGAAACATCGAATCCGATGTTTCCGTTTTGATCGCTGCGATGGAGAAATCAATCAATGAGGCGAATGCTTTCATTAACACGATGGAGAAGAATTAAGTGCAACTCTAAAAATCGCACATTTGCGCGTGCCTCGTTTTGTTTAAAACTTTGAATTTTTAGAGACGCCCGCAAGACCGTTTGTATTCAGCTGTTATTCATCTTGACTGGCCTACTATCTGATCATGCAATTGGAATGTGACCAGGAGAAATAACATGAATACGAAAAAAGTTTTTACGGTGTTTGCCCTTGGCGCACTGTTTCTTCTTGGCGGGTGTGTGGCAACGCCTTATTATGGCGGTGGTGGTTACTACGGCGGCGGTTATTATGGCGGCGGTTCAGGCTATTACGGCGGAGCCGGTTATGGTTATCAGCCTGTAGTCCGCAGCAGCATCATCTTCTCCGGCGGACACAGGCATCTCCACGGCGGACATAGCCATGTTCATCATGGTGGGCACAAGCATTCCCATGGCGGCGGGCACAGGCACTCCGGGCGAGGAGGACATCATGGCGGCGCACACGGCCACTTCGGTGGTGGTCACAGAGGTGGACACGGAGGGCGCCGTCATTGAAAAAGCAGGATAGGCATCATCACAAGAGTAATAAAAAACGGCAGGATGCATAAAAGCGTATCCTGCCGTAGTGTTAAAAATCTCGCGTAATCGGGGCTCCTAAAAGCGCAGCTACCCAACTCTCTTTAAACAGCTTCAAGAATCAAATTTTTGCCATTCTTTTTGGCGCGATACAAAGCTTCATCGGCGCGCTTAAAAACGGCCTCCTGCGTTTCATTCTGGTTATACTCTGCGATTCCCGCACTGAAAGTGATGAGTACTCTGTTGTTCTTATGAAGAAAAAAACGTTTCGTCAAGTTACGTCTTATCCTGGACAGTATTTCAACAGCGTCGGTCAGTTTTGTATTGGGTAACAGCACTACAAATTCTTCGCCGCCATACCGCGCCACGACATCATCAGTCCGTGTCGTGGCTTTTATTGAATCAACCAGGAACACGATGGCTTCATCACCTGCCTGGTGGCCATGGGTATCGTTGAGTTTTTTGAAGTTATCGATATCCAGCAAAGCGTAACACAAAGGCTGCTGCTGCCGTCTTGTACGCGAGACTTCGCGCTCAAATGCAAGATCCAGGCCACGGCGATTCAGTATCCCGGTCAAATGGTCTTCATGAATTTTTTCACTGATATGCTGCAATTCTGTTTCAAGGTGATTAATTTTTTCCTGTGCAGTTTCTACTTCCGCACGGGCAGAGATGAAGCCGGTGCGGTAATGTTGCATTTTTTCCTGTATTTTGTGGGTTGCGTTCATGATCTCCGTGAGTAACCGATTAAGTACTTCCAAATCGTCGGCGTGATTGATCTGATTGATGCAATCCTTGATCTTATCGTTGAATTCCCCTGTGTCGTCAGATAAATCCTCAATATTGCTGATAAGACTGGAGACCATTTTTTTCAGCGTTTCCCTGGAATCACTCAGACTGCGTTTGATCATATTCTGTCTCTGAGCAATTTCTTCCAGCTGGTATTCAGCCTGGATAATTGACCGCTGACTTAAAGGCCGGGACATGGTTTCCTGCAATTTTGCAATCTGGTTCTTAACCCATTCATCCTCAGTCAATAATTCTCGCGCGCTTTCGATAAGCTTATGGAGCAGGCGAAGCAGGCCACGCTGCAGCTTTGTGCCTTCTTCGATACTGAATTCAAATTTCTCCAGGTACTGCGAGTAATAGTGAATAAATTGCGCCATTTCTTCTTTGTTCTGAACATGGCGGATTGCCTGCGCCAGATCATTGGTTTCTTGAGTAAACGCGGGATCAGCAAACGGAATGGTCGCGACATGTTTCAGAATATGCGCCAGCAGTTCCGGCAACTGATCGGTAAATTGACTTTGCAGGACAGGATCCCGCGGCAACCGTGCCTGCCCGGGTTCCGTTTTTTGGGTTATGGAACCGACTGAAGGTGTGGTCTGGTTTGCATTTTCTGGTTCCAATACATCGATTTTTTCATGCGTATCTGTCTCCAGTACTTTCCAGGATTCGATCAATGCATGGATTTTTTCATTCAGCTGGCCGGGATCGTTGTAATGGTGCGTTAAGGCGCGCTGCAAGTCTTCCCGTTTTTGAGTCATGATGAGCGTGTCGTGATGGGTTTCCAGTTGTTTCAAGAGCAGCTCAATTGTTTTGCTCCATGAGGGCCTGGCACCTTGCGTTTCTTTTTTGGCTGAAAGTATCATGGATGTTGTTGCGGGAACAACTTTGCTCAGCAAGGTCAATTTATATTTTTCCCAATCATTATCCCGGATGGCGCGTATCAGCGTATTGGAGAGATTGATCAGTTCCTGATCAGACCGGGGAATTTCGGTGGCAAGCTCAGAAAGCAAATATTTGGTACTTGTGTTGATTTGATCATGCGCATTTCCGGCAATCTGATCGTATATTTTCTGGTAATTGTCAGGCGTCGGCGGGATTTTCAGTGTCGCTAAACGCTGCAGGGTTTCACGCGCTATTGCTGAAGGAAGGGAGTCATTCAATTTACTCATCAGTACGCTTTGCCTCGTTTCCGACCGGATCGAATATCGATACGTTGATAACTTAAGATAATTTAAATTGTTTTTAAATTTTAGAGATATATTTGCCTGTCTCAAACCGCAAACAAATCCGGAAAACAACCTCATTTATAAACAAATGATGTTCTGTATTCCATGGGTATTTAATGATTCTATGACACTGTTTTATCGATACAATTCAAATTGCTAATGTTTCCGATCGGATATCGGGAGTTTTGCATAAGTTGTTGCACAACTGGCAGTGAAAATGCAAATCAACCCGGCCGGGTTCTGGAATGAACAGGTATGCGTGATACGCTTGTCGCGTGGTGTCTCGTCGTGGAATGGATCAGGCCATTTGATTTAGAATAGTCTTCGTGTATCCTGTACCGGAAAAATAACGTATTCCTTTGTTTCTTGGAATTTTGCCGAGTATGCCTAATCAATCTTCGCGGGAAATCGTTTCGACGGTACATACACATTGGCTGCCGCCTGTGCATGAGCCAAAACCATGGTATAAATCGCGCAGACTGATTGTTTTCAGCATTACGTTCCTGATTTGTGCCTTGTCGGCGCTGAGTTATGTTTTTACCCGGCCGGCAACGTATCTCAGTTACGCCACGCTGTTGACAGTCGCCAAAACGGCCATTGATCTGCCGAGTAACGATGCGGATATTCAGCATGTCGCTATCCAGAAGCAGATACTGCTGGGATCGGAGTTGCTTGCAGAGACTTCCGGGCGATTAAAGTCGGGAAACAAGGCCAGTGCTTCCATTGATATGAGTCCAGGCGATATTCGTCAAATGCTCGACGTCAGGGGCGTTGCGGAAACGAATTTGGTTGAAATGGTTGCTGAAGGACCGGATCCGGAAATACTGCCCGTGCTGATCAACACCTGGATCGATGTTTATCTGGATGCCAGAGCCAGGGAAATATCCCGCCTGATGGGGGATACCACCCAGATTCTGCACAATGAGCTTCAGAGCTTGTCAGCCAGAATCAGTGCCAAGCGTACAGAGCTTGATCAGTTTAGAAGAAACAATGATATTTCATCTATCGAGCGGGAAGAAAACGATGCGTTGGCGCGCCTGAAAGGCCTGAACGAGTCGCTCAATATCGCCAGCGAAGAAGAAGTCAAAGCAAAAGCCCGGCTGGATGCGATCAATAAAGCAATAGCACGCGGACAGGCGGTGGTGCCGCAGGAAGATACGCGGACACTCAGCCTGCTTGAAAGCCGGGCACAGGCATTACGTGAAGAACTGGGTGATCTGAACCGGCGCTATACGCCGGAATTTCTCAATTTGTCGCCTACGTTAAAAGTGATTCCGGAGCAACTGGCATTACTGGAAGACGAAATCAAGCGTATGCGGCAGCAAGGTCAGTCAGTCGTGCAATCCGATGCCGAGCAGGAATATGCCGCGGCACAGCAGGCGGCCCGTGAAATACGCCGGCAGCTTGACGCGCACAAAGGAAAAGCATCAGAATTTTCATCACGGTTTGCTGAGCATGAGGCATTGCGGAACGATCTGGACGGACTGGAATCGCTCTATCGGGAGACACAGGAAAGGCTTGTCCAGATTGAAGCTCGATATTCCGGAAAATATCCGCAGGTTGATGTCATCGAACGCGCTTTTCTTCCCGGTTCACCCATCGGCCCGGATTATTTACGCGATGCCTTGATTGCTGTTGCGGGTTCAATCCTGTTCGGCCTGTTTTGTGTCTGGTTAAGCGAATTCCTGACCCGTAAAGAGCAGTCCGAACCACCCGCCAATCTCGCGGGTATTCCGTCGTATGCACAGGATTTTTTACCCAGTGCACATAGAGACATATTGCCGCCTGTAAATGCATTACCGCATCAGAATCCTGTTCTGGATAATCCGCTGCGCCGCGAGCTGCCGGTTGAGCAAATCAGCACGCTGCTCAGCAATGCCGGCAACAGAGAGAAATTATTGATCACACTGCTGTTAAGCGGTCCGTCTCTGGAAGAAATTGCTGCCATCAACAAAGACGATATCGATACCGCGAATGGAAAACTGTTGATCCACGGCATGTCGCCCAGAACCATACCGCTCAATCCACCATTACAATCCCTGTTTGCCAATCCGGCCTGCCAGTTAATCAGTCCATCGGGAGAATCCTTATCCGTTGAGCATTTGACCGCCTTGCTTGCGTGTGCTGTCAGTGATGCCGGTTTGTCTGACGCTGACGCAATTACCGCCGATACATTGCGCCAGACTTATATCATTTATCTGGTGAAACAGGGTATCCGCCTCGCTGAGCTCGAAATCATCATGGGATATCTGCCGCCAACCGAGCTTTCAGCTTATAGCATATATACACCTCCAGGCCAGAAACGCGCCTTTAAAGATATCAATCTGCTTTATCCGGGATTGTTGGATGTTTAATTTTTAAAACAGTCGCTTTGAAGCTTGCATGATCGCATTGCTGTAGGTTCGATTAAAGTTGATCAGCAACACATGATGCTATCAATTGTTGAATTACTCCGGAATTACATTGATATGCCGATACCCTTGCGTGTACGGACAGCAATCCGCATGATGGGATACCGGGAGTCTGCCGGACTCAAGTACTGATGCACTGATACCCCAAATAACCTGGCGCCACAAACGCCAGGTGCTGCGCAGTTTCGCGGTGGAATGCATCGCCGCAATGTAATACGCGACACCGCCCGGGCTGTCGACGAACAATGGCACCCGCAGCAGAGCGTGTCTCGCATTCTTTCCCGATGGCCGCTACACATTGCACATCCCGTATACCAACGAAACCAAACTGATCATGAATATCCTCAACATCCGGAAAATGCAGGAAATGTATGCTGCGGAGGAAAACAGCAAAAAATAAACCGGCGGCATCAGTTTTTGAGCCTGTGGATATGGATAATCGGATCAAGTACTTTCTGAGGAGGAAATATCATGTCACGGCGCGTATTTTTGCAATCACTAATGACATTGCTGGGCGGACTTGCACTGCCCGCGATAACACAGACAAAACCGGATTCGCCATTCAAACCGCCAGAGACCGATTGGAAAACCTTGCAAGTCTCCTCGGTGGCGGGATTTCAGTATTACCAGGGTGAAACGTTGTGGCCGCAGCTCGCCACCGGCCAGCGCGTCACGCTGATACGGGAAACCGGCAATCCATACGACAAACGCGCGGTGCGCATCGACTGGCAGGGCGAAAAGCTGGGTTACATCCCCCGGATCGACAACGCCGCCGTTGCGCAACTGATGGATCGCGGCGAAACATTGTCGGCTTTGATAACAGGGTTGCAAAACAGTGATAATCCGTGGGAACGGATAGCGGTGGAGGTGAGATGGCGGGTGTGAAGAAATATCTTCGCATCACTGTTTTGAAATCAAAGTAAAAGGTTGTGGAAAATGGAACAATTGACAGACCTGAAAGCGATATTACATTCCAAGCGGGCCAATATTTACTATCTTGAAAAATGCCGCATCATGCAGAAAGATGGGCGGGTGCTTTATTTGACGGAAGCTAAAGATGAGCAGTTGTACTGGAATATTCCGATTGCCAATACCACTGCTATTTTATTAGGAACCGGTACTTCTATCACCCAAGCAGCCGTGCGCATGCTGGCTTCGGCAGGTGTTCTGATCGGTTTCAGCGGGGGCGGCGGAACGCCCTTGCTGGCGGGCACTGAAATTGAATGGTTCACGCCACAAAGCGAATATCGGCCTACTGAATATGTACAGGGGTGGTTGTCATTTTGGTTTGATGAAGCAAAACGATTACAGGTTGCCAAACGCTTTCAGCTTCTGCGCATTAATTATCTGCACAGCGCATGGAGCAAAGACAAAGATCTGAAGAATGAAGGTTTTTTTATCGATGATGAAGATATCTTGCGGGCGTTTTCCAGTTACTCCAGCAAGGTAGAGCAAGCCAACAGTGTAACCGAATTATTACTGATCGAAGCCCAGCTCACCAAAAACCTTTATAAATCCGCCATCAGCCGAACCCAGCAAAAAGACTTTGTTCGCGATTACAATAGCACCGACAGTGCGAATGCCTTTCTGAATCATGGCAATTATCTGGCCTACGGCCTTGCCGCAAGCACACTCTGGGTGCTGGGAATACCGCATGGCTTCGCCGTAATGCACGGTAAAACCCGCCGTGGCGCCTTGGTATTCGACGTGGCGGATCTCGTCAAGGATGCACTGATTTTGCCGTGGGCCTTCATCTGCGCCAAAGAAAAAATGACCGAACAGGAATTTCGCCAGCAGGTTTTACAAAAATTCACCGAACACAAAGCGCTGGATTTCATGTTCGAGCAAGTCAAACAAGCCGCTCTACAGGAAGTACAGCCATGATGGTCACTTTCATCAGCCAGTGCCAGAAAAAAGCTTTGAGCCGCACCCGCCGCGTGCTCGACGCCTTCGCCGACCGTATCGGTGACAACACCTGGCAAACCGTGATAACCGAAGACGGCCTGATTGCCGTGAAAACCCTGCTGCGCAAGACCGCCACGAAAAACACTGCCGTCGCCTGCCATTGGATTCGCTCGCGCAGTCGCAGTGAGTTGGTGTGGATTGTGGGGAATCGAGATCGATTTAACCCACAAGGCATCGTACCTGTAAATACCACCTTAAAAGAACTCATCATGGATATACCAAGAGATAAACCCAATCCGAATTGGCTTTATGCCAACACTCATTTACAGTCATTGGCAGAGCATTTATTTGCCGTCGGCTACGTCGCGGAACAGCTACATAAGCGATTAATTGCCAATAAAAACGACCAATCAGAAGCTATTTTTGTGGCGGGCTGCCTGCATGATTTGGGCAAGATTGATCCGGCGTTTCAGGAATGGGCAATCAACCCCAAGAAAAAGGATTTTCAAGCCGAAGACGGGCAACACATTGACGATACCAAGTTCAGCTTTGACAAGCATCCACGCCATAACGAAATTTCCGTGCTGCTTTATGAGTTGCTTGATCCTATTGGCTTTAAGGAAATCAATACAGCAAACAAAATAGCGATTAAACACGCTATCTACTGGCATCATGCCAAGCCCTACCGCAAAGAAAAAGACTCCGATTTTGCAACTTACGGCGGCGTTCATAAAAAACTATCCGGCAATTTAACAAGCCTTAGCTTTGCAGAACTGGTAGAGAAAGCCCAAAAGTTGCTGAAAGAGTTAAGCGAAATGGATTGCCGCTATCGTGCCATTGAATCTTCCTTACTCGCAAAAATTTATAACGAAGAGGTGGATTTAGATGTTTTGACAAGAATAAAGTCCACGCCTTTACCCACTTACAAAAGTTACGAAAGTGATGAACGCATCGAGAACTACCAGCGACAAATCAAAGATAACGCCTTCAACAACACCATAAGGGCTTGCGTGATTTCCGCCGACCGCTTGGTGTCGGCGCTGTCCGCTGCCGATTTGCACGATCATATCAAGCACACCACGCTGCCTAATTTAATTAATGAAACCCTACTGTTGGAGTCAACGATTTGCTCGCATATCGAAACCTGCTTAACCCGCTTTCCACTGGGTGAACGTAGCAGCAAACAGCACGAAGTGGCGCAAAAACTGAGCAAAGTGCCGAATGTTGCGGTTCTTGCCGGGCCTGCGGGTTGTGGTAAAACCAAAATTGCTTTGGAATGGGCCTTGTTGAAAAACGCCCAGCAAATTATCTGGATTTGCCCAAGGGTACAGGTCTGCCAAGGCTTGTTCCTAGACTTAACGTCAGAGCAATACTTGCCCGATGCCAAGATAGAAATCAATACGGGGGAGTTTAAATACACCAATGAATGGGGAAGAAACACACCGGAAGACGGCTATTTTTCCGGCGATATCGTCATCACCACGATTGACCAAGTGTTCAGTGCCATCATCACCCACACCAAAGTCAATACGCTCATCAATGTGTTGAATGCCCATATCGTCTTCGACGAATTTCACGAATACATTGCCATGCCCGCGTTCAACTTGTTGTTTGCGGAATTGGTGGCTTGCAAACAGCAACAAGAAAGCTGCGCCAACACCTTGCTGGTGTCGGCAACGCCGCATTATTTCTATCTCAAGTCAGTACTGGGCATTGAGCCGGAAGATATCGTCGCCATGACCAGCTTTAACCCCAGTACCTATCGCCTTGACTTTAAAGTGTTCGACGAAATCCGACAAGACGACGGCAATCCGCTTTACCAACGCCAAAACGGCAATACCATCGTCATCAGCAACACGGCGCAAGCCGCGCAAAAAAGTTTCATCCGTAACCAACACCACGAAAACGCCGTGCTGCTACACTCGAAATTTAAGAAAAGCGACAAACAAATCTGGTTTGGCGAGGTATACGAATCTTTCAAAAAAGACGGGACGCGCAAATTTGATGTCTTGCGTAGCGGGCCGATTGTGCAGGCTTCGTTAAACATCACCTGCGATTACATGGTTGCGGAAATCACCACCGCCGAAAACTTCCTGCAACGCTTAGGGCGGCTAGACCGCTTTGGCACAAACTCAAGCACCAATGTTTATTGTATTGCCGTACCTGAATCCATTCACCAAGGCAAAGGCACAGGTGGGGCAGCACGGTTTTTAGCCCGCCAATACAGCTTTGCCGCCACCAAAACGTGGTATCAATTTTTGCAATATGAACAACTGGAAAACAAAACCATACAGTTGCCGGAACTCTACGCACTGTATCAAAAATTTCATGACTCAGATCTTGCCCAACAAAGCATGGCCTCCGATTTATTGGCTTGCTTTAAACAAGGTGTGCAATTGATTAACCAGAAAGTGCTTGATCCGATCACCATTCCAACGAAGAAATCCACCGTCAAAGGGCGCGGCAAAATCAGCAAACATTCCTTGCGTGGCGAAAACCGCTTTGTGCAAATGGCGGTGTGTGATGTCAGCAACCCTGAACAAATCCTATTCCGTGAGCGATATGCTTACGAAATGCCCATTAACGAGCAAGACGAATTCGACAATCTGACCGCTTCATTGGACGAAATTCAAGGCTATGGCGACAGCGATAAAAATTTGTTGGCGTATATGAAAACCAAGCACCACAACGTCATAGGAGGCACTAAAGCATTTAAAGACTTCATCTTGCTAAATGAGGCAAGAGATCCCGAATTGCCTATTTATCTTAGCTATACACCCGAAGGCTTAGACCGTGTTGGCGGTGACAGCGCACGGCACAGTTATGCTATTTACTACGCCGTATGTGAAAAACAGCCAATCGGCGCAATTTCAATTAAGCAATTAACATCAACCGAGGAATAAACATGCAAAAAATTACTGGAATCAAAAGTGTGGATTTTAAAGTGGTGGCCTACGGCTATGGCGTCGTCAATTGGAACGGGCCGACGACATTACAAAGCGACGGGCGAATTATCGACAATCATTCTATGCCAAAACTGCGAGGCTATACCAACCTGACGGGCAAGGAAAGCGAGAAAGGTTATAAGCTCAAAAAAGACCCATCTGAAATAGACTTTAAAGAAACGCCGCTTTACATCAGCCAAAATTGCATACGCCATCATTTATTTAGAGATCAGGCTTATGACTTACACTACGCCAAAGACAAAAATCTGCTTGCAGTTTTAACCTCTATTACAGGCTTGATAAGAGGCTATGTTGTGCCTTCGAGCCAATGCAAACGTACCAGCCCGCTGCTATTGGAAGATTTTGTTGACCAAATCGGCAACGGCAATTTCGAGCAAATGGGGCGTTCCGGCACTAAAGAAAAAGACAAGGACGACAAAGGCGGCGATGTCGCCAGCAACTCTTTCTTCTCCAAAACCACCTTCGGCGAAACCCAATATCTCGCTTATGGCTCAATCAGCATTGAACAATTACAGTTCATTTCGCTGGACAAAAAATTCGACCGCGCAGCAATGGTGATTAAAGAAGGCGAAGGGGAAAAAATTGCCGAAGTCGTGCAAGCTTTCATCAAAACCCTTGACCCATCACGCGAACCCAAAGCCGTTTTCCATCCCAACTATGTACGGGGCGGTACTATTTTTGAAGAAGGCGAAACGGGCATCTTACTGGACAATGAAGCTATTGATATTTTGGTTAAAGAAACCCTCCGCATGGTCGAGGAACTGAATATCCGCCAAGCCAAAGGCTATATGTATGTTGATAAAGTGCTGGTTGACTACAACGACAGCCATAAAATGATGCGTATCAAACGCAGTGAAGGCGACATCTGCGAAATATCAAAAGCACCTTATGCGGTTTATTTTTACGCAAAATAAGGAGCAGCCATGCGTATTACAATCAAGTACGAAGCATCTTGGCGGAATTCGTTTTTGGGCGGCTCCAACAACGAACCGTTGCCTAAAGGCGGGCGGGAGTTTTTAGGTTCTATGACCGCTTTGGCAAAGAAAAACAGCCAAGGTGACTACGCCAATTTCATTAAACGGGAGATTAGCCACGATACTGTCATGGGCGTATTAAACCGACTGATTGGCGACCAACGCAAACTCTACCAATCCAGGCAATGTGCCAATTACTTTTTTGCCGACCTTGAACCGCACATTACCTTCAGCGACAGGCAAGATCGTACCAAACCCATCACCAGCGAAATGGTTTATATCCGCAACATGACGGGCAATACGGATCAGAACGCATTTACTGGCATGATAAAGGCTAACGATCCCGTGTTTAGTGAAAGCTACTCAAACGCTTTTTGGGGCGTATTGACTTTGGATATTGAAAGTTTATGCCAGTTTGTTAAACAAGCTGATTACCAGATTGATAGTACCCTGCAATTTGACCCTATCAGCGTTCTACAACAACTGGAAAACTTGAACGCGCTAAAAGCCATCGACCTGACAGAATCCGTGCAATTAGCTTTGGAAACTTTACAAAAAACTTTTCCAGAAGTGGCCTATAAAGTCACTAACGGGAAAATCAAGCCGATTGAGCTTTATTGCTCGGCACTGTACTTGCAGATTTCGCGGCTAAGCCAACACCATGATGTATCCAAAGCACTCACTAAAAGCGGCGGCATCAGCGGTATTTCCAAACGTGGTTTTACGCCAAAGGATTTTATGAATACTTATACCACAGGGAATAAAAAGCCGATTTGGGGTAACCCCTATCTGTTAAAAGAAAAGCGCAGGGGCGAAGGTGAAGTAACATCCTTATTAACCAAAGCCAACGGAACGCTCGATATTCAATTGGACATACAGGAAGAAAAAGCCAAGCAACTGGAAAGCATGATAGAAGCCGCAGGTGTTTCAAGCTTTTATCTAGGTAAAAAGGGGCTGGCTTATGTTGATGGATTAAGAATATAAGGACAAATCATGAAATATTACATTGAAATAACCTTATTAGAGGGCCTGGACATCAATCTCTTTAGCCTCTGGTCCAAAGTCTTTCAACAAATTCACCTTGGTTTGGTTGAAATGCAGAACGACCGAAAGCAGGTGCCGATTGGTGTGTCTTTTCCTGAATACGTTCAGGGCGAAAAATTCTCCCTGCTAGGCAGAAAATTACGCTTGTTTGCCGAAGACGAAGCCACGCTGGCGCAATTTAATGTCAGCAAATGGCTGGGACGTTTGAGCGACTACGTGCATTGCACCAGTATTCGCCCGGTTCCTGAAAAATTGATCGGCTACGCAACTTACCAGCGTCTGCGGCCCAAAACCAACAAAGAGCGTCTGGCGCGGCGTTATGCCAAGCGGCATGGTCTGGATTTTGCAACGGCGTTGAACGGTGTGGTGGAATTGCGTGACGATCCACCCGGCGGTGTTTATCGCAAGTCGTTTCGCTATTGCGACCTGCCAGACAAACGCATCACGGCGCCGTTTATTCGTCTGCAAAGCTTAAGCAATGGGCGAACCTATTGTTTGTGGATCAAGAAGACCATGATCCCGGCAGCCACGTCAGCCTGCTTCAGTAGCTATGGCCTGAGCACCACGGCCACTGTCCCGGAATTTTGACCCAAGTTTTTGTGTTCTTTAACAATGGGATAAAAATCAGTCAGTTGTATTCTGTGGTTTTTTGGAAGGTTAAATTGAGGTAAATTCCCTGTAAACCTTTATGCAGCTGGCTTAGAAGTTTATTAAAATGAGTTTGCCGCCGTACAGGCGGCTTAGAAAGATCTAATTTAAAATGTCAACCTATTTTAATAGTTTGCCGCCGTACAGGCGGCTTAGAAAAGCTCTCTTTTTTGCTCATCAGTTTTTTGTACGTTTGCCGCCGTACAGGCGGCTTAGAAAATGATGGAACTGAAGATAATAAAGACTCATTTGTTTGCCGCCGTACAGGCGGCTTAGAAAAATTTTTTCAATTTAGCGCAAAGAAGTGGTTTGTTTGCCGCCGTACAGGCGGCTTAGAAAAAAGCGGCGCACGAAGCGGCGTCACTGCTGGTGTTTGCCGCCGTACAGGCGGCTTAGAAAATAGAATCATTAAACCCAAGATCCCATACCGTGTTTGCCGCCGTACAGGCGGCTTAGAAACATTATTTAACCACCTCAGTAAGAATTTCAACGTTTGCCGCCGTACAGGCGGCTTAGAAACCGTACGACGTGATGGTATGGCGCAGGATTCCGTTTGCCGCCGTACAGGCGGCTTAGAAAGTTGCTCCGGAAGTCAATCCGGTAACGGTGTCGTTTGCCGCCGTACAGGCGGCTTAGAAAACAACGCCTGCTTGCAGCTCGTTGATCGCAATGTTTGCCGCCGTACAGGCGGCTTAGAAAACTTATCACAACTCCGCTGCTTTGTCAACTCCGTTTGCCGCCGTACAGGCGGCTTAGAAAAGATGACCATGGCCTTGTCATCTGAGCGCCGCGTTTGCCGCCGTACAGGCGGCTTAGAAAGATATAGACGCTGCCGGGGAACGCGGCCGGATGTTTGCCGCCGTACAGGCGGCTTAGAAAT
>CAZTCY010000021.1:32522-37991 GCA_964612715.1 uncultured Nitrosomonas sp.
ATGTTTGCCGCCGTACAGGCGGCTTAGAAATTTTATGCAAACCCCTTCGCGCGAGATTTTCAGTTTGCCGCCGTACAGGCGGCTTAGAAAGATCGTAACGTTGGCAGTCACGACCAGCCCGAGTTTGCCGCCGTACAGGCGGCTTAGAAAAAAGTCGATATATTTTTTCATGTTGCCCTGTGGTTTGCCGCCGTACAGGCGGCTTAGAAAATCTCATTTACCTCTCGCATGCATGGCCGCGAAGTTTGCCGCCGTACAGGCGGCTTAGAAAAAAAACACTCTCCACACAACGCCCTCCCGCGTGTTTGCCGCCGTACAGGCGGCTTAGAAATGCAATGCCCGCAAGGTTCGTAGTCAACATCGGTTTGCCGCCGTACAGGCGGCTTAGAAATCTGGCGCTGTACTCTCTGTATAAGTGCCCAAGTTTGCCGCCGTACAGGCGGCTTAGAAAATTATGCCAATCCCCGCTCATATTTCCAGTTTGTTTGCCGCCGTACAGGCGGCTTAGAAATTTTTTCCACGCGTGCAGAATTTTTTCATGCTGTTTGCCGCCGTACAGGCGGCTTAGAAAATCGCGCAAAAAATAAAATCCTGCTTGTACTAGTTTGCCGCCGTACAGGCGGCTTAGAAAGATTGCTGGTGGCGGGCAGACGGTCACGGGCAGTTTGCCGCCGTACAGGCGGCTTAGAAATCGCATGCATGGCCGCGAACTCGACTGACATTGTTTGCCGCCGTACAGGCGGCTTAGAAATCAATCTTTTTCAGCGCTGCCAGCAGCTTGTCGTTTGCCGCCGTACAGGCGGCTTAGAAAGCTGGTTATGGACGAAACGCTAGCACGCATGGGTTTGCCGCCGTACAGGCGGCTTAGAAAAGATACAACGCCAAAAAAGCCGCCGCAGCGCCGTTTGCCGCCGTACAGGCGGCTTAGAAATGTCAACCCCGCGCCAGCCCTGCCTTGCACATGTTTGCCGCCGTACAGGCGGCTTAGAAAGCTGCCGGTCTGGGCAAGTATCGCTCCGCGCAGTTTGCCGCCGTACAGGCGGCTTAGAAAGCTCACGATTTGACTGAGTAGACCGGCATTCGGTTTGCCGCCGTACAGGCGGCTTAGAAAATTCCGTCGGGGGTGTCGAACTCAGTTATCTGGTTTGCCGCCGTACAGGCGGCTTAGAAAGATCAAAGCCATGCCGCCCTGATGCTCCAAAAGTTTGCCGCCGTACAGGCGGCTTAGAAAGAACAACAGGGCAATCATGGGCGTGTACGCAAGTTTGCCGCCGTACAGGCGGCTTAGAAAGTTAGTCGTATATGCACAGTCTGTGTCAGTGAGTTTGCCGCCGTACAGGCGGCTTAGAAATTTATATTCAATTGTGATCGTTTCCATTTTTCGTTTGCCGCCGTACAGGCGGCTTAGAAATTTAAAACGCTGGACGTTAACGAGCTGGCGTCGTTTGCCGCCGTACAGGCGGCTTAGAAATTTAGAGCTGACTGCGTAAGCGTTGCCCGTCGGTTTGCCGCCGTACAGGCGGCTTAGAAAAGCGCGTTGCCCGGCAGAAGTACCGGTGCATCGTTTGCCGCCGTACAGGCGGCTTAGAAAAATTTTCAACATCGGTTGCCGTAAAAACCTTGGTTTGCCGCCGTACAGGCGGCTTAGAAAGAACACAGTCGACGACGACGTGTTATTTGTCAGTTTGCCGCCGTACAGGCGGCTTAGAAAGTATTGCGCTGTTTCGATCACGCGGCCTCGGTGTTTGCCGCCGTACAGGCGGCTTAGAAAAAGTGATGCCACGCCGCCGCTGTATACGCGCCGTTTGCCGCCGTACAGGCGGCTTAGAAAAAACATTTTTGAGAGCCTGGTGCGGGTGGAATGTTTGCCGCCGTACAGGCGGCTTAGAAAACACTACGCGGCTTATTATAATCTGGTTCGGGGTTTGCCGCCGTACAGGCGGCTTAGAAAAAACAATTTTTCCCAAATATTCATGGAGTTACGTTTGCCGCCGTACAGGCGGCTTAGAAATACCGTGTGCCAGAGACGGTAGCCCGACTTGCGTTTGCCGCCGTACAGGCGGCTTAGAAAGGCAGAACTACCGGTGCATCCAACAGCGGAAAGTTTGCCGCCGTACAGGCGGCTTAGAAATGGTAGAGCCCAACATCACGTCCGGCGGCCACGTTTGCCGCCGTACAGGCGGCTTAGAAAGTCGGACGTAAAAGTGCGGGGGGGCAGCGAAGGTTTGCCGCCGTACAGGCGGCTTAGAAAGGGGGATCCGACCGGGTACCTGCCCAGCGTCAGTTTGCCGCCGTACAGGCGGCTTAGAAATTTGCACTCATTATTTTAACTATCGCTGGATTGTTTGCCGCCGTACAGGCGGCTTAGAAAGGTAGTATCCCGGGAGGTTGGCAGGGTTCTGAGTTTGCCGCCGTACAGGCGGCTTAGAAAACGGGGACTTTGGCGACGCGCCCAGACTGTTCGTTTGCCGCCGTACAGGCGGCTTAGAAAAGTACGTCATAATAATACCATTCAAAAAGTTTGTTTGCCGCCGTACAGGCGGCTTAGAAAACTCGCATTAAACTGCAAAACAGCGGCATCTTGTTTGCCGCCGTACAGGCGGCTTAGAAAAAAGTCTCCGTGGAACGTGATCAAACAGCTGAGTTTGCCGCCGTACAGGCGGCTTAGAAACGTCATTTATCGCGACAACGAATACGGTCCCGGTTTGCCGCCGTACAGGCGGCTTAGAAATGTCCGCCCACCCCGACAGCGTAATCGGTAGAGTTTGCCGCCGTACAGGCGGCTTAGAAACGTCATTTATCGCGACAACGAATACGGTCCCGGTTTGCCGCCGTACAGGCGGCTTAGAAATGTCCGCCCACCCCGACAGCGTAATCGGTAGAGTTTGCCGCCGTACAGGCGGCTTAGAAATTTCGCAGAGGAAACTTTTGCGACGCTGATGGGTTTGCCGCCGTACAGGCGGCTTAGAAAACAAATACCGAGCGGTGGGAAGCCTCAACTTTGTTTGCCGCCGTACAGGCGGCTTAGAAAAGTTCCGCCTGACTTGCAGACATAGTCTGAAAGTTTGCCGCCGTACAGGCGGCTTAGAAATCTCTTCATTTTTCAAGTTGATAACCTCTGCAGTTTGCCGCCGTACAGGCGGCTTAGAAATATCGATATCGCTTTGCGATAACCCCAGCATAGTTTGCCGCCGTACAGGCGGCTTAGAAAGGAGTATTCGATTAGGATTATTTCTTCGTTCAGTTTGCCGCCGTACAGGCGGCTTAGAAAAGTTGGCACTACGGGCATTGACGAGACGGACGGTTTGCCGCCGTACAGGCGGCTTAGAAAAAAAACTCACCCAAAATACGCGCAGCGCTGGTGTTTGCCGCCGTACAGGCGGCTTAGAAATGAACATACGCTGACGTCTCAGAAAATTGCTGGTTTGCCGCCGTACAGGCGGCTTAGAAACCGGCGCATGGATGGCGCACAATAGTTTCAATGTTTGCCGCCGTACAGGCGGCTTAGAAACCGGCGCATGGATGGCGCACAATAGTTTCAATGTTTGCCGCCGTACAGGCGGCTTAGAAACTTAGTTTCAAGTTTATCGTTCCGGCATCCCTGTTTGCCGCCGTACAGGCGGCTTAGAAAAGTTGCTGGTCGTGCGCGTCGATGATGCACCAGTTTGCCGCCGTACAGGCGGCTTAGAAAATAGGTCATGCGCACAATTTTACCCATAACACGTTTGCCGCCGTACAGGCGGCTTAGAAAAGGCGGCAGGTAGCAAAACCAAAGCCGCCAGAGTTTGCCGCCGTACAGGCGGCTTAGAAACTTCATCGCGGGCCTTCTTGCTGGCCTTAGCCGTTTGCCGCCGTACAGGCGGCTTAGAAAGATATAACGGTCTCCTATGCGCAATCTCCCCTGTTTGCCGCCGTACAGGCGGCTTAGAAAAGGTTGCCACGCATCTAGGCGGCTGGGCAAATGTTTGCCGCCGTACAGGCGGCTTAGAAAATCGTTTGATACAGTTGTTCCAGCGTAGGGATGTTTGCCGCCGTACAGGCGGCTTAGAAAGGTCACATCTTCATCGATCGATGCACGGATATGTTTGCCGCCGTACAGGCGGCTTAGAAAGACTCAACCAGCTGTATCAGTTTACTGGTTATGTTTGCCGCCGTACAGGCGGCTTAGAAAGGCAGCGTTTGTTGTGCCCATGTCCGAGCGCCGTTTGCCGCCGTACAGGCGGCTTAGAAAGTCAGGTTGGCATCCGTCAGGCTGGCGCCCGTGTTTGCCGCCGCACAGGCGGCTTAGAAATGTTTTGGTTCATCGGTTTATATCGGTGAATTGTTTGCCGCCGCACAGGCGGCTTAGAAAGAATGCCCGTTATGGCCGTTCCGGGGATTCCAGTTTGCCGCCGCACAGGCGGCTTAGAAATTGTGGCGCACATGTGAGTATTAATTCCTGCTGTTTGCCGCCGCACAGGCGGCTTAGAAATCCCAGTCGTCGCGGCACTCGGGCGAGCACCAGTTTGCCGCCGCACAGGCGGCTTAGAAAAGTCTGGAGTGGATGGCATGGGGTGATTCGGTTGTTTGCCGCCGCACAGGCGGCTTAGAAAGCCCTCACTCATCACGACCGATCTGGCCGTATGTTTGCCGCCGCACAGGCGGCTTAGAAATGGTGATTATGTCGATATCGTCGCGGGTTATGGTTTGCCGCCGCACAGGCGGCTTAGAAATTGTGCAAGGAATCCATGAATGCTGGTTGATAGTTTGCCGCCGTACAGGCGGCTTAGAAAAGCATATGTTGGTAGTGCATTGTTTCCGCGTGGTTTGCCGCCGCACGAGCAGCTTAGAAAGTTGCAGCGTTTGCTGCGATTATTTGTGCCAAAACAGGCAATGCGAATATAAAGGTAATCTATCCGGCGTGATGTACTGGAAGGAGAATTTGAAACTTTGCTGAGACAGCTTTACGCCAACACACAATCTTATTGCTGTCGCCACGGATATGTTCAAGGCACTGCGGAGCTACCGCGAGGCTACGCAGCAGATACGCCGTAAAACACTGGTTCAGGAAAACCGGAATATCCAACGCAAGATTGAGCAGCTATTGGGTCGGATTGTCGATGCAGATTTGCCGCTGGTGGCGAAAGCGCTCGAAAAACGGGGCGATGAATTACAGCGTCATAAATTCATGATAGAGGAAAAACTTAACCGGTTGAGCATCCGGTCAGACCCTACGGCGAGATGTATCGAACCTCGCTACAATTTCTTAAAGAACCCTATAAAATATAGGCTCATGGACGGTTTGAAGATAAACGTGCGGTGCTGAAACTCACCTTTTCTAGTCGCCTGACCTATATCCGGAATCAAGGGTATCGAACCCTTGATTTATCCTTGTCCTTCAAATGCTTAGACGTGCATTTGGGTCGGAAAACAATATTGGCGTCCCCAAGGGGATTCGAACCCCTGTTACCGCCGTGAAAGGGCGATGTC